>CALVKH010000047.1 GCA_944332575.1 uncultured Bacilli bacterium
TAAGTTAGTTGATCTGTTTTCCACATTATTAGGAAATCCTCCAGTAATAACAATAATATCTTTTTCTTCTAATTCCATAAATTCTTTGGCTTTCTCTTTCGAATCAATGATTACTTCATCTGTAGAATCATACACTTTAGTAAGTTTCGTATATACTCCCCAGTTAAGAGCTAGACTTTTTGCTACTTTTTCATCTGGACAAGTAGCTAATACAATACATCTTGGTTTTAAATTACTTATTTTTCTTGCTGTATATCCACTCATCGTTGCTGCTACTATCAGTTTTGCTTTTAAGCTGTTAGATACTTCTACTACACTGTGAGCAATAGCTCCTGTAATATCACAATGTGCTTCTCTTCTATCTAAGTCATAATCGATATGATCTTCTGTATTTTCACAAATTCTAGCCATATATTTAACCGCATCCACTGGATATTTACCAACGGTTGTCTCTCCACTTAACATAACAGCATCACATCCATCTAATACCGCATTAGCAATATCCGTTACTTCTGCTCTAGTAGGTCGAGCAGATGTATACATACTTGCTAACATTTCTGTTGCCACAATACAAGCTTTTCCTTGCTCACGACATTTTTTAATAATTTCTTTTTGAACGATAGGAATCTCTTCACAAGGAATTTCTACTCCTAAATCTCCTCTTGCTACCATGATTCCATCACTATATTCAATAATTTCATCTAAGTTCTTTAAAGCAAATCCACTTTCAATCTTAGATATAATTTTCATAGAAGAATTATGTTCTTTTAAGATTTCTCTTACTGCTAAAATATTTTCTTTACTATTAACGAAAGATAATGCTAAAAAGTCTCCTTCTTTTTCACAAGCATAAATAATATCATCTACATCTTCTTTACTTAAAAATTCAATATTTAATGCTACTCCTGGAACATTAATTCCTTTTTTACTTTTTAATAGTCCTCCTACTAAAATCTTACAAACAAGATCTTCTCCTTCTTTATCTATTACTTCTAGTTTCATTAATCCATCTTCTAGTAAGATCTTATCTCCTATATGAATTTCTTTTAATACGTTCTTATAATTAACAGTAAATGACTCTTCTGTTCCTAAAACATCTTTTTTAACGATTTTAATCGTTTTACCTTCTTCTAGTTTGATTCCACCTTCTGCCATTACTCCTGTTCTAAAATCTGGTCCTTTGGTATCATATAAAATGGCTACGTTAGTTCCTAAGTCCTTATTTACTTTTGCTACTGTCTCTTCTACTTCCTTACGTTCTTCAAGTGTTGCATGAGAAAAGTTAATTCTTGCAACATTCATTCCTTCTAAAACCATTTGTTTCATTACATCATAATTACAACTAGCTGGACCAATGGAACAGATTATCTTTGTTTTTTTCATATACTCCCTCTTTTCTACAACTATATTATATCGTTATTATTAATATTTGTCTAAGAAATTGACTCTTTCTTCACCGTTTTTATATCCTACAATAGAATCTATATTTACATTTTCACAACTTCTCAAAATATTAATATCAACATTTTCATTAATTTTCTTTAATTCTTCGATTAACTTTTTTACTTCTTTTCTTTTACCTTCGTTTTCCTTACGACTGGTTAATTTACAAGCACAATCAATAAAGTGTAATCCATTATATTTACTCCATGCGATAATATCTTCTTCTTTAATATAATACATGGGACGAATTAATTCTAATCCAGGAAAATTTTTGCTTTTTAACTTAGGCATCATACTTTTATATTCACCAGCATATAAAATATTTAACATAATAGTCTCGATAATATCATTAAAGTGATGTCCTAATGCTATTTTATTACATCCTAATTCTTTTGCCTTACTATATAGTGCCCCTCGTCTCATTCTAGCACATAAATAACAAGGTGAATTTTCTCCATAAGTATCCACTACATCAAAGATATTACTTTCAAAGATATGAGCTGGAATATTTAATTTTTCTAAATTATTCTTAATTAAAGTTAAGTTTTCTTCATTATAACCAGGATTCATAACGATAAACTCTAACTCAAAATTAATTCTTTTATGGCGACGTAATTCTTGAAACAATTTAGCTAAAAGAAAGGAATCTTTTCCTCCAGATATACACACCGCTATCTTATCATTATCTTTTACCAAATCATACTCTTCTATACTTCTTACAAAACGACACCATAGTTTTTTTCTAAATTTTTTGATAATAGATCGCTCTATTTCTTGGTACTCCATAAAATCACCGCAATAGATTATAACATAAGTCCTAATAATTAACAATAATAATCTTTAAACATAAGATATACTAGGTGATTATATGAATTTTATGATCAATGATTTTAATATTTTTTATGAAAAGTATGGGCAAGGGAAAACCAATATTGTTATTCTTCCTGGTTGGGGAGAAACTAGAAGTACTTTTTATAATTTAATCAATATATTAAAAGAATATTATACTGTATATATTATTGATTATCCTGGATTTGGAAATAGTAAATTTCCTGATCGAGATTTAAATATCTATGAATATGCCAATTTAATTAAAAATTTTATCACTATTAATAATATTGAAAATCCTGTTCTAATAGGTCATTCCTTCGGGGGAAGAATTATAATTCTATTAGCTGGATTTTATAAACTAAATATTAAGAAAATTATTTTAATGGATTCCGCTGGTATTAAAAGGAAAAAAAGCCTTAAAGCAAGAATGAGACAATTAACTTATAAGTTTCTAAAAAAATCAGGATATTTATTTCCTAAAAAAATAAGAAATAAATATCTAGATAAGTTAATAAGTATTTTTGGATCCCCTGATTTTAAAAACTTAGATCCTAATATTAGAAAGACTTTTATAAAAATAGTTAATGAAGATTTAACTAAATATTTAAAGCATATTAATACTTCTACCCTACTTATTTGGGGAGAACATGACAAAGATACTCCTTTAGATGATGGTAAATTAATGAATAAAGAAATAGAAGATTCTGGACTTGTTATCATTCCTAATGCCTCTCATTTTCCTTATTTAGAATATCCTTATTATATTAATAAAATAGTCTTAGAGTTTTTAAAGACATATAGGTAAAAAAAGTATAACTTTTCATGTTATACTTTTTTAAAATAAATTTAAAGTCATTTGACTTGATTCAGGAAGTCCTTCTAGTATTCCCATAGTACGCATTTTATCAATAATAGTAACAGATACTTTACAACGTTTTTGCAAGTCCTCAATACTAATAAATTCTTGTTTTTCTCTTTCTTCAACTATTGCTTTACTAACGGCTTCCCCTAATCCATCGATCGTTCTAAATGGTGGTATTAATGTCATATCATCATCACTAGACACTATAAAGTTACGAGACTCGCTTTTATATAGATCCACATTAGCAAATTTAATACCACGAGCTGTTGCTTCTAAAGCTATTTCTAACGTAGTTAAGATATTAGATTCTTTGTTGGTTGCTTCAAATCCTTTTAATTTTATATCTTCCATTTTACTTTTTATAGCGTCATATCCTTTAATCATTGTTTCAATATCAAAGTCATCGCTTCTAATTGAGAAATAGGATGCGTAATAATAAATTGGTTTATATACTTTAAACCACGCTATTCTAATAGCACTCATGACATAAGCACATGCATGAGCCTTAGGGAACATGTATTTTATTTTACGACAAGAATCAATATACCATTCTGGAATATTAGCTTCTCTCATTTTTGCTTCCCATTTGGCCCATCCTTCTGGATCTTTACTAGCTTTACCTTTTCTTACAAACTCCATGATTTTAAAAGCATCGATTGGTTTTAGTCCGTTATACATTAAGTAAACCATAATATCATCACGACACCCAATAACTTCTTTAAATTCGACTACTTTATTGCGAATTAATTCACTGGCATTTCCGGCCCATACATCAGTACCATGAGACAGTCCTGATATTTTAACAAGTTCTGCAAATGTTTTAGGTTTTGTTTCCACTAACATGTTAATAACAAATTTAGTACCAAGTTCAGGTAACCCAAGAGTTCCCGTTGGACACATAATTTGTTCTTCTGTTACTCCTAGTGCATCGGTAGAAGATAATAGACTAATTACTTTCTTATCATCCATAGGAAGCGTTGTTACATCAATTCCAGATAAATCTTGTAACATTCTAAGAATGGTCGGATCATCGTGTCCTAGTATATCTAGTTTTAATACATCTTGATCAATGGCATGATAATCAAAGTGAGTAGTACGCCATAATGATTCCGTGTCTCCTGCTGGATATTGATATGGTGTAAAATCATAAACATCCATATAATCTGGAATTACTACAATTCCTCCAGGATGTTGTCCCGTAGTTCTTTTAATTCCCGTACAACCAAGTGCAATACGTTCTACTTCCGCCGTACGCATATTATCGATTCCTTTATCTTCACAATAACCTTTAACAAAACCAAAGGCTGTTTTATCTGCTACAGTACCAATAGTACCAGCACGATATACATTGTCCACTCCAAATAATACCTTAGTATATTCATGAGCTTTCCACTGGTAATCCCCTGAGAAATTCAAGTCGATATCAGGAACTTTATCAGCATTAAATCCTAAGAAAGTAGCAAAAGGCATATCTTGTCCTTCTTTTCCCATCGGACTACCACAAACAGGACAAGTCATATCTGGTAAGTCATATCCACTAGAATACTCACTACCTAAACTTTTACCATCAATTTCAAAAATACTATGTTTACAATTTTTACATAAATAGTGAGCTGGAAGCGGATTTACTTCAGTAATTCCCATCATCGTTGCTACAAAACTAGAACCAACAGAACCACGGGAACCAACTAAGTAACCATCATCATTACTCTTTTTAACAAGTTTTTGAGCAATTAAATAGATAACATCAAAACCTCCACCAATAACTCCACCTAAAGCTTTCTTAACTTTTTTATTTAATTCACTATCTTCTAACTCTTCTTCTAGTGTACTTTTTATATCTTCTTTTACTAAATCAAAAACAGCATCATACCCTTTTAAAATAACTTCATGAAGTCTTCTGTATGACTCCTTAAGATATTCATCACCAGAGTATTTTCCCTCTTTATCTAAATTATGCTTAATAGCGTCATACACCGCATCCCCATATAATTCTTTAGCAATACGTTCTTCAATATTAAAAGGTAATACATCCCCATACATACTACTAGCTTTGCCATAAACAAGACTAGTAACTGTCTCTACTGAATTATCGATCTTAGGAGAGAAAGGTACTCCTCCTGTTTCAATAATAACTTCGATAATATCAACCATATCCGCAATTTTATTAGGATTAGTAATTACTATTTCATTACGTTCTTCGAAAGGCAAGAAATTAAATGCTGATAACATTTCATCTGTTGTTCTCATATACACACTAGGTATATTCGTTATATTATTTCTAGCTAGTGGATGACGTCCTCCACCTGGCACTTTTTGATTGACAATGATCTCACGATAAATCTTATCACTATCTTCAATATGATGTACATCCCCTGTCGCTACAATTATTTTTCCAGAATCCTTAGTAATACGAATAATCTTTTTAACGTGTTCTATTAATTCCTCTCTACTAGCAAAATCATTCATTTGTAATAAGTGATCATAACATTCTATTGGTTGTACTTCCACATAGTCATAGAAACTAACGACGTTCGTTAATTCCTCATCAGATTTACTTCTAGCTTGTATGAATACTTCTGATTCATAACATCCACTACCAATTAAAAGTCCTTCTCTGTGACTTTCTAGTACACTTCTTAAGATTCTTGCACTACCTTTATAAAAGTACTTCGTATTAGCATAACTTATAATCTTAAATAAATTTTTTAACCCAACTTTATTTTTTACTAAAATATTAACATGATAACTATTACCATATTTATATATCTCATCTTTAGATACTAATTTATCCAAATCACTCATTTTCTCAAAGTTACGATCATATAACTTTTTCATCATCTTATGGAATACTAATGCAGTAGCTTCCGCATCATAATCTCCTCGGTGATGAGACTCTTCATCAAATGGTACATCATATCTTTTTACCAAGGCACTTAAAGAATGTCTTCCAAAATTATTATCCATTGTTCTAGATATTTCTAAAGTATCGATAACAGGATTTGTAAATGTTCCTAAATTATATTTTTGATAAGCACGTTCTAGGAAAGAAACATCAAATTTAGCATTATGAGCTACCATTGGTAAATCACCAAACCACTCTACAAAACGCTTAATAACTGTCTCTTCATCATCTTTTCCTTGTAACATTTCATCAGTGATACCTGTAACATCCGTAATCTTCTTTGGAAGAGGTCTTTTGGGATCAATTAATTCAGAGAATTTATCAATAATTTCCCCATTACATAATTTAACTGCCCCTACTTCTATAATTTGATCTCCACCACCTGCATTAAATCCCGTTGTTTCAAAGTCAAATACAACATAAGTATTTTGTAATAACAAAGAATCATTTGGTCTTACTACGACATTAACCGTATCATCTATTAATGTTAATTCACATCCATAAATAGCTTTAAATGGTTCTTCCCCTTCACTTAAGGAAGAATTGATATCACAGACTGTATGGTATACATCAGGGAACGCTTGACACCCATCATGGTCAGTTATAGCTATTGCTTTATGTCCCCATTTTCTAGCAAGTTTCACTAACTTTTTAGGATCACAGATTCCATCCATTTGACTCATTTGAGTATGTGCATGAAGTTCTACTCTTTTTACTTCAGCAGTATCACGTCTATTTACTGTTTTTGGTTCTATTTCATTCATATCTCGAATATTTAAAACTAATTCATTATTAGAATAGCGATCATTTTTCGTATTACCTCTTACTCTTACCCAAGTACCAGGTTTTGTTTTTTTCTTAATCGTATTAAACTCTTCTTCATCACGAGAAAATAGTTTTGCATAAATACTATCTGTATAATCCGTTAGTTTTAAAGTAAGTATTTTAAACTCTTTACTTGCTGGTTCAAATTCATCTTGACCAAAGACTTCCGCATCAATAGTAACACTATCTTCTTCTCCTACTATCGTCTTAATTAATACAGGATCATCTTTTATTACTCTACCTTTGATAGTATTTTCATTTACTTCTTTCTTCTCATATTTTGGTTTTGATGATGCAACTTCTTTTTTTTCTTGTGATTTATTTATTTTTAAAGTATCCACATTTATTTTTAATGCATTATTAATTTCTTCTTTTGTCTTCTTGCTTTCTTCTTCATCAATAAAAGTATAAAGTTCTATATCAAACCCACATAATTTAAAATCTTTTTTTAACGTGTCTAAAAAGGAAGAAATTTGTTTTTCTTCAACATTATTAATTAACTCAATAAAGTATCCTTCTTCTTTTTTTACTAATCTATCCATAAATATATTAGCGACTACTTTTTCTTTAGCAATATGCTCTAAAATAGTTTTATAATACTCTTCTACATAATCATAATTTACTTCTTGCACTATTACTTCTAACAAAACTTTTTTATCAAAATATTTACTAAAACATTCTTCTAAAGAAAAATATAATTCACTAGTAAAATTGGTTTTATTATGAATACTAATTTTTACTTCATCTGTTTTTTTATATACCACTACTTTTTCTAATCTTGCATTTATAAATTCATGAAAGTATTTATTATCTAAAGATATTTTATTTAAAATTAGTTCTAACTTCTCATCCATATTACTTCCCCCAATAAAAAAGGGTTACACCCATTTTATACTAAATCTATTTTGTCTAATCTAATAATATATTTTTGATTTTTACAACAAAAATCAATAAATCCATATAAATCTACTTTTTTTAATTCTTTTTCGATCGGATATTTTTCAAAATCAAATGCTATTTGATCACGCATCATATAACTTACTAATTCTTCCTTTTCAGCTCCTAAATACATTAGCCAATAAGGATATAGTTGACGTTTTAATAAACGAAGGTTTTTAAACCCTTCATTGTATTTACTAATTCCTGCTATTTTAGTATGTAATTCATTCGTAATAGCTAAATCAATAATAGCCGCTACTATTTCACGATTTTCTTTTTGATGTGACCCTATTTCATATTTTACTAAAGTGTAAATAATACGCATTAAAGCTTTTTGTCCATCTTCTTTATCATTAAGTTTTCCCCAAGATATATTTCGTTTGGGGTTACTTCCCATAAATTCTACTGTATCAAGTGATGGATGAATTACTAAAATATGATAAGTATCTTTTATAGGAAACCTGATAATATTTTTTAATTCTTCATTAATTTTCTTTTGATGTTCATCCCAAAACTTCATAAGGAAACGACGATGTTTATCGGTTTCTTTTTTTAACTTTTTAAAAACTTCGGTATCAAATACATAAGTATAAATCGTATCATCATCCGGTATAAAATCATCATTATACTTTAATATTTCAATATTTTCTTTTTCTAATTTCATATATTGTTTGGGATAATTTTGCCATAGTTTTTCTTTTAAATTTTGTACTTCTTCTGAAAAAGAAGGTTTAAATAACAAATTCCATGCTAAAAGATAATCATTAGTTAAGAATTCTATATTCATAAGATCACCTTCCTTATTTCTATTACTTTAACTATATCATATGTCAGAACTTTTTTAAATATTTTTGAATATTTTTCATAAGAAAAAAGATTAAATATATTGCAAATTTATTTAGATATAATATAATTAATGAAATAATTAAAAGAACAAATAATTTAATTATTTCATTATAAAAGAATGATTTTCATCATTCCTTATAATCAATTCATTTATCAAATATATTGTTCACTGAAACTATTGACCCTTTTATTCACTTTTTTCTAATTTTTCAAGCAATTTTTTACTTTTTGTCAATATTTCCTTTATTAACATTCGCTTTAATCGTTAATTCTACTAAAAAATATAAGTTTTCTTCTAATTTAATTTTAATCCAATGTCCTTCTTGATATATTGTTCCATATACATGTTTAAACTTTTAATTTTATTTAATAATAGAAATTCTTGCATATACCTCCTTATATAAAAGAAAAGTAAACGCACTTTCGAATATAATTTATATACTACTAACACAT
>CALVKH010000048.1 GCA_944332575.1 uncultured Bacilli bacterium
TAACTTTTGGAGTACAGTTAAAAATTTATCATTATTTTTTTATTTTTTTAATAAGAAAAATAAAGAAAAAATAAAAATGATTATTTGATTTTTTGAATAAATTTATATATTGTTATAAGCGAAGTATGTAATTAAATTATTAGAGGAAAAGTTAAAGTTGAAAATAGGGTGTATAAAGTAAGCAATTAACAAGCAATACTCATGTTTAATGTGTTTGAAAAATTTTAAGGAGAGTTCAATTTATGCTAGAGACGATAAGTGATTTTAAAAATATAATTGAAAATATTAAAAATGATATAAAAAGTACCAGATTTAGAATAATAGAAAATTCTAATAAAGAGTTATTATATTTATATTTCAGATTAGGTAAAATTATAGAAGAAAATAGTAAATATGGTAATAATTTTATAAATGAATTATCTATAGAGTTAAAATTGGAGTTTCCAAATATGAAGGGGTTATCTCCAAGAAATTTATCAAGAATGAGAGTTTTTTATAGAGAATATAAAGATGTATCAAATTTGCCAGTACCACTGGCAAATTTACCATGGACTCATAATTATACTTTAATAGAGAAAGTAAAAGAAAGAAGTAAAAGAATTTGGTATGCAGAAAAATGTTTAGATAATGGATGGTCTCAAACAGTTCTAATTCATCAAATAGATTTAAATTTATATCAAAGGCAAAAAGACAATATTAAATTGTCAAATTTTGAAAATAAAATGCCTGCAAACCAAAGTAAAATGGCAAAAGATATGCTGAAAGATCCGTATATATTTGAATTATTTAATTTAAAGGAAAATATTGCTGAAAAAGAGATAGAAAATCTAATGTTAGAAAGAATAAAAAATTTATTATTGGAATTTGGAAAAGGATTTAGTTTTGTTGGGAATCAGTATAAATTAGTACAGATAATACTGACTATTATATAGATTTGCTTTTTTATCATTTGGATTTGAGATGTTATATAGTAGTAGAATTAAAAAACACTAATTTTAAACCTGAATATATTGGACAATTAAGTTTTTATATAACAGCCGTTAACAAAACTTTACGAAGAGAGTATGATAATGAAACAATTGGATTATTATTATGCAAAGAAAAAGATAAATTATCAGTAGAATGGGCATTAGAGGGTACTAGTAATCCAATTGGTGTATCTTCCTATAAAATAGAAAAGTATATCTCAAAAGATATTTTAGAAAAATTACCAACGGAAGAGGATATAAATCTCCATATTGATGTTAGAAATTAATAATATCATTAATAAACTTGTTTTAATTACATTAATGTACTACTGAAATCGTGGATATCAAGAAGAATATCGAAGATAGAAGTAATTTGATCTTTTGTTACAAATATAACAAAAGATTATATGTAGGAATTTTCAATTTCTGCTGGTTGAAATGAAGAATCACTATAATTAGTTAAAACAACATATAATCCAATTAGAGCTACTATGAGTGATAGATAAGATGAACCAATCTGTAGTTGTAATGAACTAGTATTTTGATTAGTCTCTTTAGCTAAGTCATAACTTTCATAGTTTAATTCTATTGAATGTAAAACAATAAAAACAAATATAACTTTAGCTAATAATGCTAAATTTTGTGATTCTTTATTAGTTAAAAAGCCATCTTTTTTATTAGCTTTTTCTTTTTGATCTAAAATAATAACTATTCCAATTATTAAGGGAAGTATGGATAATATACTATTTAATAATTGACCATCGATTATAGAATTTTTCATATCTTGTAAATTCTTATTCATACCACAATATATGCTAAAGTATTTTGATTTATAAAAAACATAATTTATGATATACTATGATAGGTGATAATATGAAGGAAGTAATAGAGATATTAACAAACAATAATAAAACTATTTCCACTATGGAGTCTTGTACTGGTGGAGCAGTTGTTAATGCTATAACTAATATAGAAGGAGCCAGTGAAGTATTAAAATATAGTGCTGTAACTTATTCTAATGAATTTAAAATAAAAATGGGAGTAGATAGTAAAGTAATAGATGAATATAGTGTTTATAGTATAGGGGTTGCTAATGAAATGAGTAAAAAAATAAGTGATTTTACGAATTCTGATTATGGAGTAGGAATTACTGGGAAGCTTAATCGGGTAGATAAAAATAACCTAGTAGGAAATGATAATGTAGTATTTGTAAGTATTTATGATCGTAATAAAGATAAATATTATACTAAGGAAATACAAGTAGATAAAAACAGTCGTAGTGCTAATAAAGAAATCATTGTAAATATTATTACTGATCTACTTTTAGAGATAGTTAAGTAATATTTCACAAAAAAATCATAAATTTATCACTTTTAATTCTGTAAATTGTATTATTATATAATATGGTTAATAAATTGGAGGATTAAAATGAAAGATAGATGGATAATAATGTTAGTTATTGTTATATTAGTATTAGCTACAGTTACCATGATTTTGTTAGATGATAAAGAAATAGATGATAGTATCAATTATATAGAATAATCATTAGAAATAATGATTTTTTATTTCGTTCGATATTATTGATAAAGTTATATTTTTAAGATATAGTCACTCAGTCATCAATCTGAAATAAAGATTACGAATGAAAATGGAATTGTTTTTAATCTTTATGTTATTTTAACAACTTAAATGTTATTCTTGATTTTTATTAATAAATGGGTTAAAATACAATTAACTTCTATGTAAGAGGAGTACTTATTATTATATTTATAGAGAGAGTATGGATGGTGAAAATACTTAATAGTAATTATAAGGAAGACACTTACTAATAATTAGAAGACGTGTATTCGCGTTAAGAATTTAAAGCATATTATAATATGGAATTAAGGTGGCACCACGAAATTATTTTCGTCCTTATAGGTGGCACCTTTTTATATTAAAGGAGGATTTTTATGATTACTAAACCTAAAGGATGTTATGATATTTATGGTACGGAAGCTAAAAAGTGGCAATATGTTAATAAGATGATAGATTCATTAATGGAGAAATATAATTATAGTTATATTCGTACTCCTATATTTGAATCTAGTGAAGTATTTCATCGTGGTATGGGTGAATCGAGTGATGTAGTAACCAAAGAGACTTATGATTTTGTTGATCGTGGGAATAGAAGTATGACTTTACGTCCAGAAGGAACAGCCGGAATTGTAAGAAGTTATATTGAAAATAAAATGTATGGAAATATGCCTAATCCTGTAAAACTTTATTATAATGGAACAATGTATCGTTATGAAAGACCACAGTCAGGGCGTGATCGTGAATTAACTCAATTTGGAGTAGAATTAATTGGTAGTGACGATCCATTTAGTGATGCTGAAGTAATATCTATTCCTGTTAACTTATATAAAATGTTAGGATTAAGAGAAATTAAAGTTAAAATTAATACTTTAGGAGATAATGAATCACGTGCTAAATATCGTGAAGCTTTAATGGAATACTTTAAACCTCATTTAAATGAATTGTGTGACGATTGTAAAGAGCGTTTTGAGAAAAATCCATTACGTATTTTAGATTGTAAAGTAGATAAAGATAGTGATATTTTAAAAAATGCTCCAGTAACATTAGATTATTTAAATGAAGAAAGTAAAAATCGTTTTGAAAAAGTAAAAGAGTATTTGGAAGCTTTAGAAGTAGATTATGAAGTAGATCCTAAATTAGTAAGAGGATTAGATTATTATAATCATACTGTTTTTGAAATTGAAGCTCATGTAGAAGGATTTGGCTCTAACAATGTACTAGGTGCTGGGGGAAGATACAATGGATTAGTAGAATTACTTGGTGGTCCATCAACTCCTGGTGTAGGATTTGCTTCAGGTATCGGTCGTCTTATTATGGCGCTAGATTTAGAAAATATAGAGTTACCTATTAAGGATGATGTAGAAATATTTATTATGTATGTATCTGATACAGAAAAAAATTATGCGGCAACTTTAGCTCAAAGTTTAAGAATGAGTGGATTTAGAGTAGAGACGGAATATACGGGAAGAGGATTAAAAGCACAATTCAAACAAGCTGATCGACTAAATGCTAAATTCTTAATTATTTTAAACGATGAAGATTTAAAAAATAATGAATTAAAGATAAAGAATAACAAAACTAAAGAAGAATTAACACTTGGACTTGATTATTTACTATATTATTTAGATGAAGTTTTATTAGAAGATGAGATAGATATCGAATATAGTGAAGAAATAGAAGAAGATGAATGTGATTGTGATGAGTGTCACTGTGAGGGTGAAGATAAATGTCATCATCATAAAGGAGAATAAGTATGTTAAAAAGATTATATATTAAAGATTTAGTGAATAAATTTGATGAAGAGATAGAAATACAAGGATATGTAGATAATATTAGAAATTTACAATGGGTACAATTCTTAATATTAAGAGATAAAACTGGTAAAGTACAAGTAACAGTAGAAAAAAGTGAAGAGAAAAATCGTGAATTAGTAGAGACCATTAATAATTTAACTTTAGAAAGTACAGTTAAAATAATTGGTAAAGTAGTAAAGAATGAAAAAGTAAAATTAAATGGTATGGAAATAATACCAACTAGTATTATTGTTACTTCTAAAAGTGAAGAGGAGTTACCAATTAACTATAAGGATAAAGATTCCGTATTAATTGATACTAGACTGGATTATCGTGTTTTGGATTTAAGAAATGAATATAATGTTAATATTTTTAGAATTCAAAGTAAATTTGTAGAAGCAATGCGCGAATTTTTATATCAAAATGATTTTATTGAAATACACACTCCTAAATTAATAGGTACTGCTAGTGAATCTGGAAGTGAAGTATTTGAAGTAAAATATTTTGATAGATTAGCTTATTTAGCACAGAGTCCTCAATTTTATAAACAGATGGCTATGTCTTCAGGATTCGATCGTATTTTTGAAGTAGGTCCAGTTTTCCGTGCTGAGAATTCTAATACGAATAGACATACAACAGAATTTACGGGATTTGATTTAGAGTTTAGTTTTATTAATTCTGTTGAAGATGTTATGGATTTAGAAGAAGAGTTGTTGAAATATGCTTTACAAAAAGTTAAAGATAGTTATGAAGATTTAATAAGAGATGAGTATCATCAAGAAATATTAATACCAGAGGGTAAAATTCCTAGAATAAAATTAGAAGATTTATATAAAGAATTAGAAAATAGATATGGTTATAAAATTTCTGATGATGCTAAATTAGATTTAACTACAGAAGCAGAAAAATTATCTTACAAATTTTCAATGGAAGTCTATAATAGTGAATTCTTATTTGTTACTGATTATCCAAAAGATAAAAGAGCTTTCTATCACATGAGAAAGAATGATATTCCTCAAGGATATGATTTAATATGGAGAGGAGTAGAAATTACAACAGGTGCTCAAAGAGAACATAGATATAAAGAATTAAAAGAGCAAGCACAAGAAAAAGGATTAGATAAAGATGTGCAATTCTATTTAGAGTTCTTTAAATATGGATGTCCACCTCATGGAGGATTTGGCTTAGGAATAGATAGACTTACCATGTTGTTGTTAGGACTACCTTCATTAAAAGAAGCAATGTTTATTTTTAGAGGTCCTAATCGCTTAAATCCATAAAATGTCAATAAAATAAAAAAAGAGAAGAAAAAAGGTTGTTATAAACAACTTTTTTTGATACAATAAATTTGTATATAATAGAGAGAGGCTAGTGAGTGTGGCGATGAATAACGGTAAAATAAAGAAAGTTACAATATTTGCTTTGATTCTTACTATTTTTGTTATGAGTGTTGCTTATGCAGTTTTATATCAAAATTTAAGAATTAATGGTAATGCTAGTGTTGTTGCATCTTGGAGAGTAGAGATAATTGGAATTAAGGAAGGAAGTAAAACTGGTACAGCAGAAAGTAGTAGAGTCCCTTCTTATACTTCTAGTACAGCTACTTTTAATGCAATGTTGTATGATACAAGCGATAGTATTGAATATGTAATCACTGTTAAAAATAATGGTAAAATTGATGCTAAATTAGATAATCTTACAACAATTAAGAGTAATGATGATACTATTATATATGAGGTATTAGGAGTTAGTGAAAATGATGTCTTAAAAGCAGGAGAAGAACTTGATGTTACGGTAAGAGTTAGTATTGATCCTAATAAAGATATTTCTTCTGATATGAATAGTAATTTAACTGTCATTTTCAACTATATTCAAAACGTTTAATACTAAAAAGAAAATTAGGGGATAGTTATTATGAGAGCAATCAATAAAAAAATAGTCTTTGTATACGCGCTGGTAATTGCTTACATAATTATTAGAATACTGTCTATGAACAATAGCGCCTTGGCTATTAGTAACGAATTAAACGTTGGTATATGGGGTGCTATATTTCTAATAGGTCTATTATTAACTAGACATGATTATAATAGATATTTAGATCAGTATGACAAAGTTCAAACAACATTTATAGTAGTAGTTGCGTATTTAATGATCTATTTCGTTTTAGGTCTATTTGTAGGGTACCAATATAATGCGTATTCAATTACACTAAAAGGTATAATTAATAATACCATTATGTTTATGCCAATAATTATATTCCAAGAATATATAAGACAGGTTTTAGTTAGTTATAGTAATGGTAAAAATAAATGGTTAGCGTTTATTACTGTTTTGTTTATATTAATAAATATAAACTTCAATAGTATATCTAATGATTTTAGAGATGCAGAAGCAGGGTTCAAATTCTTGTGTTCTGATATCATTCCATTGATAGCTAGTAACTTTGTATTTACTTATTTAACATACATTAGTAGTTGTAAACCTGCTATTATATATAGAATGTTAACAACAGCAGTATCAATTTATTTACCAATATTACCAAATATAAATTGGTTCTACACTGGCTTGTTTGGAATCTTAGTTCCAATTATACTTTATGTTTTAGTAAATTATTCTCAGGCTAAACTAGAGAGAAAATTGACTTGGCAGGAGGAACGAAGGAGTCGACCGATTACTTATGTTCCAGTTCTAATTCTTGTTTTTCTAATAGTTGGATTTGTAGTAGGATTTTTCAAATATCAACCAGTAGCAGTAATTAGTGATAGTATGGTACCTCTTTTTTCAAGGGGAGATATGATTGTAGTAGAACAAATTGATGAAGAAGATATTGCTCATATTCAAGTTGGAGATGTTATAAAGTTTCAATCTGACAACTATTATGTAATACATAGAGTATATGCTATCGAAGAGACTGATGATGGACTTTTATTTACTACTAAAGGAGATAATAATAATGCTCCAGATAGTAAAAAAGTAAGACCTGAACAAATACAAGGATTATATAAATTCCATGTTAAATATTTAGGTTTCCCATCTGTATGGTTGAGCGAAGCGTTAAGATAAAAGGTGGTGGCGTGAGTGAAAAAATTTGATGAATTTGATGATGCAAGAGAAGATGATGACATATTTAATAATTTTTCGGTAAATAATCACGTATTTAAAGATGGTGATTTCGTTCCGGAAGAAGATAATATCAAGGAAGATTTTGATGATAATTATGTTGAACAAAATGTAGCAAAGGAAGATAATGAGATGAAAAATGAAAAGAATAAAAATGATAATTTGAAAAAAGAGGGTTATAAGTTATCAAAAGATTTTATTAAAATAATTGGTTTAACTGTGTCTGGTTTATTATTAGTTTTATCATTATTAACAATGGCTAAAAGCTTTGTACCAGCGCAAAGATCAGAAGATGTAATATTGTCTTATAATGTTACTAATTCAGTAGATTATCGTGTTAATCTAGTGGAAAACAATTTCTATGAGACTCCATTCTTAGGTAAAGGAGAATTGGTTCCAGTAACATTTATTGATGATATTGAAATTGATTTTTCAAGTTTCTTATCAGCTAATACCCAATTAGATATGAATTATAATTATAGTATTACTGGTAATATTACTGCTACAGCTAGTGATAATGGACAAGAAGATAGTGGTGGTAAGATATGGACTAAAAATTATACATTTGTAGAACCTCAAGCATTAACAACAACAGCATCTACTGGATATAATGTTCAAGAAAAAGTAACAATTGATTATAAAACTTATAATGATTTAGTAAATCAATACAAGTTGCAAGCAGCAGTACCAATGGATGCTGTATTAACTGTTACTTTAACAGTGGAGGCTAATAGTAATATAAATGGAACCGCTTTAAATGAATCTAATTCTGTAAGTGTTGAGATTCCATTATCTGTATCAACTGTTATGATTTCAACAGATGGAGATGAAACAACACCAAAAACTTTGGTAAATTCAGAAGAAATTCCAGCTAGTAGAAATTATGTATTATTAACTATTAGTATTGTAATTTTCCTTGGTTCATTAGCTGCAACAGTTTACTTATTGAGAGGATTAAGAAAGATGACTGAAGATCATAGCTTATTAATTAAATTCAATAAGATAATGAGAGATTATAGTCAAGTTATTGTTGAAATTGAAGAATTACCTGATGTTGCAAATGCTGCGGTTATCGAAGTTAAAACATTTAAAGATATGTTAGATATTCAAAAAGAATTACATTTACCAATTATGTGTTCTAGAACTAAAGATGATGATTTAACAAATAATATCTTCTATATAGTAAATCAAAATCAAATATTTAAATATAAAATGAATGCTGAACCTGAAAGATTTTAAAGATAGATAAAACAACTTCAAATTTAAAATGAAGTTGTTTTTTTATCGAAAATTATAGAGAGCGGGGGTATTTAAAAGAAGAGTATTATTTGATAAAATAAATATATAAGATATGATACCCTGTCAAAAGTGTAAGCTCCTTTAAATTTTTTCTTGAAATTTTTCTGGGGGTGGGGGTATAATGTATATGAGATAAACTAAAACGGAGTGATAAAAATGTATAGAAATAAGAAAAATATAATTATAGGA
>CALVKH010000049.1 GCA_944332575.1 uncultured Bacilli bacterium
CCTTTTTGTTCCCAATCTATTAAATTTTTAATACTATCATCAATCAAAATTTCTCCATTATTTGGTATATATATTTGACTTTTTTTTACATGAGGTGGAACAAAAAATATTGGCAATTCTACTTTTCTGCTTCTTAAGGACTGTACTTTTGCTTCCATTTCAATTAACGTATGAATTTTAGTTAAAATTGCAAGTCGTTTTGATTTTGATTGTCCTTCTAATATATAATCTATAGCATTATTTATCACTGTGGCTTCGTCCATTAATTCAAACCAATTTAATTTTTCAAAAAACTCATCCCAACTTATATCTGGCCGTTGCTTTTTCCTTTCTATAACTCTTTTTTCTGTATCAAAAATTACTCCATCAAAATCAATAAATATTTTATTATTAGACATAAAATCACCTCTTGTAAACTTATTATACCACGTATATAGGAAATATTATGTCTATATTATTTTCAATTTAATTTTATTCTACTAATTTCAAAATGCCTAATATCATTCCTTAATTCGCAATATGCAGTTACATAAAATTTATTATCATAATTAAATATCTGTAAAGGATGAACAACTCTTTCTTGCCATTCTTGATTCAAATTCCTATATAATATTTTTATTGCTAATTTATTTAAAATTGCATCATTTAAAACAAAATATAATTCAGATTTATCTTCAGTCATATTATATAAAAAATATTTACTTTTTTCTTCTGCTATATCACTCGCAAATTTAATTTTATTAATTATTTTTTTATATTTATCGATATTTT
Organism: uncultured Bacilli bacterium; assembly: GCA_944332575.1. Classification (GTDB taxonomy): domain Bacteria; phylum Bacillota_I; class Bacilli_A; order RF39; family UBA660; genus RGIG3091. Next base: position 772 of record CALVKH010000049.1, read on the forward strand.
CATACTCCATTTTTTCTAACATTATGTTAATATTTTCTAATAATTGAATATCATATTTATTAAAGTGATTATATTGATTTTTTGTATTTAATATATAATATCCCCCGTTAGGCCCCATGAATGTTTCGATTGGAATTCCGGCTTGTTCTAATTCAGCCTTATAATATCTAACCATTCGTTCAGTAATACCTATTTTTTCTGAAAGTTCTTTCACACTATATTTATTACCTGTATTCAAATAATTTAACATTTGAATAGCATTTGAAATTTTACTCATTTTTCCACTTCCCAACAAATTATAACATACTAAAGCATAAATATATAATTAACTATCATTTATTTTACTGCAATATACCATTTTCCTATTGAGGTAGTCATAAATTCATCTATTTCTTTAAAAGTTCTTTCTTGTTTTTCTTTATACATAGGGTCACAAATAATAAATTTATCCTCATTTAAACTAGAAATTAATATAGCATGTAAACTTTCATTGATACTTCCAGCTAAAATTATCATATAACCCGATATTAATTTTTCTTTAATTGTATTTGAATTTATTGTTTTATTACTATACACTTTAGTCCCTTTTTCTTTCGCAATATTTAAAAAGTAAACATATTCTTCTAATGCTTGATCAAAAATACTATCCTCTATAGTATGTTTAGAATTTGTAAATAGATTTTTTTCTGAATGTATGATTTCTGTTTCTAAACCATTTTTAGCAAAATGCCATGCTAAAGCTGACAATGGAACACCATCCATATATTTTGAACGATAAATTCGGTAATACTTTCTTTCCTCTTTCCAAGTTGCTTTTGGTATTATTTTATAATACTCTAAGACCATAAGCATACAAGCTATGGCACATGTCATGCCTCTTTGTTTATAAGGTTTAATATCAAAATTTATATTATCACTTCCAATGACACTTCAAAAATATAATTTTATCTTAAATAATTTACATAGATATATTATCATATATAATATTATTACACTACTATATAAAAATAATTTTTGTTATAATAAATATTGATTGAAGGTGTTTTATGCAAAATTTAGTTTATCATGAATTTCCGCCAGAGTATCAAAAAGATGATACTATTTTAATATTAGGATCTATCCCATCTCCTAAATCACGTGAAGAACAATTTTATTATGCTCACCCACAAAATAGATTTTGGAGAGTATTAGCTACTGTATTTAATGAAGATACGCCTATCAGTATCAACGATAAAAAAGACTTTTTAAAACGACATCATATTGCTTTATGGGATGTTATTGCTTCCTGTGAAATTGAAAAAGCCTCCGATACTTCTATTAAAAATGTTACTCCTAATGATATCAATATTATTTTAAATACTTGCCCAATTCAAAAAATATTTACCGTTGGTAAGGTTGCTACCAAGTTATATAAAAAATATTGCTATCCTAAAACTAAAGTAGAATCTATTTATTTACCATCTACTAGTCCTGCTAATTGTGCTATGAAAGATGATATATTAATAGAGAACTTCAAAAAAATTACTGAAAAATAAAAAGATCAGAATGATCTTTTATTTTTTTGCAAAATTATGAATTATTTTATTAAATTCCTTTCTTTTTATTGGTTTAGATAAAACTCCATTGAAGCCACTTCTTAAATACATATTCACCGCTAATTTATCCGTAGTATCCGTCATTATAATTACAGGAGTATGAAATTCTTCAATTTGTTTTAGTTTATTTAAAGTATCAGTAGTACTTAGTTTATTTAATACATCATCTATTAAAATTAAATCATATTGCTCATTATCTCTTATTTTTTCTAAACATAATTGACCACCATTCACTGTAACAATATTAATATCTTCCGTAGATAATCTTTTAGCTATACTCTCTAAATTTTTAGCATCATCATCTACTACCATAACATTGATCTTGTTTTCTTGAATTCTTTTATAAGTCTTTAATTCTTCTAACACTCTATTATCATTATGATTAACTATTTTTTGATCAATTACTATAGTTATATTAGAACCATTATCATTTCCGCCTTTAACAACAATCGTACCACCTATGGAATTAATTCTTTTCTTGATTTCATTTAAAGGAACTTCATTATTATCCTCTACTTCTTTTGGTTCTTCTTTATTGTTATTCATAAGATATTTATCTACAACATCCCCACCAATTCCTTTTCCGGAATCTTCTATATTAATAATCAATCTACAAACATTATATTTAACTATGGAATTCACATTTAGTTCAATAAAACCTTTATCCGTATATTTGATCGAATTAGATAATAAGGAATTAATAACTTGTTTTAGTTTAATATAATCTCCATATAATTCTTCCGGCATTCCTTCATCAATATTGATTCTAAAATCTAATCCTTTTTTTTCAATATTATTTTTATTTTTTAAAACAATTTCATCTAATAAAAGGCGGACGTTATATTCATTTTCTATCACTTTTATTTTCTTTACATCCATGGATGATAAATCAAATACAGCACTTAAAGCATTTAAAATTCGACTAGATACATCATTAATTTCTAACATATTATTTCTTAAAGTAGTAATATCTTTTTCCTCATTAGAAAGATCACTTAAATTCAAAATATTTTTTAATGATGGTTTTATTTGTTGAGTAAAATTAAATAATAGTAACGACTTGTCATTATTATATTTTTCAGATAAATCCTTAGCTTTATTTAACTCTTCGATCATTTTTATATCAGGATTTTCAATGGTAAAATACATTAAAAATGTAACAAATGTTTCCATGGAAGTCATCAATAAAAAGGAAGGGTTAAGTCTTTGCACAATGATTACAATAGTTCCAATTATCATAAATGTAAACATTGGAAAATATTTTTTTGATTTAATATTTTTGATATTATAACACATGCAGATAACCCAAGCTGCAACACTCATACCTCCTACAATATAAGATAAGTTAGCACTAGGTCCATAGGAATATATTTGCCCATTTTCATTATGATAATAAAGAGGTAGAGAAATAATTAAAATTAGACTTATTACTGCAAATAAAACATAAATATTGACTAATTTTTTATGTACTTTCACTAGGGTCTTAAAACTTTCGTTATTTTTCTTAAAAGAAACAACAAAAATATAGGATGTCATAATACAAATCCAGACATGAAGATATACTAAATAAGCTTTAGTAACTATCCCGTTGATAATAGGTATTACATCCATATTAGTTACAGTAAAAATACTCATGATATCTAACATAATACCTATTAAGTTAGTAATAATAAGTGCTTTAAATATCTTATTTTCAGTTGTTTCTAATCTTTGTTTATAAAAATAAACTGTAATTAATAAAATACTATAAAGCAGGCTAGCAATTAATACAAAAAGACTATTCATGATCTCACCTCAATTATAACTACTTATATTATAACACACGAAAAAAAGAAATAATCATATTATTTATTATTTCTTCTTTTTATTATAATTTTTTTATCTTTAATTTTTCTTCGGATTTTCTATTATAGAATAAATAACTAGTTAAAGGAATACATTTTTCTGTAATACCTTCTTTTTCTAGTTCTAAATTATTTCTTTTACCACATTCAGTTAATGGATAACCTTCATTATAATCTCGTACTCTTAATAAAAGTAAATCACTCACTCCAGGATGACATTCATTATAAACACGATCGGCAATACTTCCCAATACTTTATCTATTGATTTTTTACTTTCAGGTTGTAATTCAATATGTGCAACTGGAATATCAAGATCGTTTTTATTTTTTACTGCCACTACTTCACATGATAAAACATTTTTTGTATCTTTTAAAATTGCATCTGCTACAGTAAATAGAGGAACTTTTTCACCAGTTAACAATTCGATTTCATTACCAATACGTCCTTTTATATGTACATCTCCATAAGTATCAATATAAGCCCAAACATTGTTATCTCCCCAGGTTCTACCATAAGCATCCGTAATAAAGAACTCTTCTGTTGCCTTAGGATTATCTTTATATCTTTTCATAGTACATGGAGAATTTGATACTAATCTACCATATTCACCATATTTACATTCTGTTCCATCTTCTCTTAGTACTGCTAATTCTGTTAATTGGAACGGAGTCAATCCTCTTCCTTCTTTTGTTAATGAAATTTTATCATATAACGCTTTATATAATTTAAAGAATAATCCTCCATGTTCACAGTCACCACCACCCATGGATAACACAGAGGTAATCACTGGTAATTTATCGCTTCCGGCTTTTAATTTTCTTAATCCTTGATTGATAAACTTCTCTTCTCCAGGAGAAGTAGCTTCTCCAACAGAAGTAGGTATTAATAATTCTGGTAAATAAATACCTTTTAACTCTTCTTTATCACGAAAATCTTTCATTCCTTTTACCCAGAAACTTTTAGTAGCTGGAGCAAAACTAGGTCTATTAATCACTAAACTATAAGCAAAGAAATTCTCATTATAAATAGGTTCAAGTGCAACTGTGCAAGTTTGTGATAATACATCAGATATACTAGTAATTAAATCAGTATTAGAATGAGCAGGAATATGAGCTAGTCCTACAATATTACGCATTTCAGGTAATCCAGATAAATCAGTATCGTGAAATCTTGCCATAGTAATTAAACTATTATTAGTATGAACAATAGCTTTAGGGCGTCCGTTTTTAGTAGAACCACTAGTATAAGTGATGATAAATTCATCATCTAATCCTACTTTAGGAGTTAAAAGTGCTCCTTTATATTCTTTACTCTTTTCTAAGAATTCTCCAAAAGACATAATTGTATTATCACACTTTTTAAAGTCATTAACCTTATTTACAAATTTATAGAAATGATCATCATATATAGCATATGGATCAACACCATCTTTTAATGAATCAGTTAAAGAAATTAATATCTTGTGATCTCTATTAGTATCTTCTATTACCTCTTTTATTTCTTCGTATAAATTATCGGTTGCAATAAATAACTTAGAATTACAAGAAGATACTATTTCCTTAATATATTTTTTATCAAAATCAGCGCCAAAAATATTAGGTCGTGCTCCAATTAGATTTAATGCTCCCAAAAAATATATCATTTCAGGACAATTAGCTACACACATAGGAACTTCATCGTATTGCTTTACTCCCATTTCTATTAATGCTTTTGTTGTTTTTATAATATTTTCAAACATTTCTTCATAGCTAATAGTTGTTCCTCGATAGAAAAGAGCTGGACCACTTAAATTATCTTTATTACGTATAAGTATATCCTCAATCCATGAATGATCTCTATTTTCATGAATTTCTTTAAATATTTTATCTAAATCCGTTTTTTTCTTAACGTGTCTTTTTTGTTCAGATGGCAAATAAGATGAAATAATCATTTTTTCACCATCTATACCTGTTTTTTTTAATTTTTGTTTTTCATCCATATTTTCTTCGTTAAAATGTAATTTCATTTAAAATCCCCCATTTACAACAATATTTACTGCTAGTGGTTATCTTACTTCATTTTATATTTTTTGTCAATTAAACACTAATTCTTTCTCGATCAACTCGCTCTTGTAAATAACGCATTGCTTCTTCTATATCGTTAAAATAAATTGTTTCGTGTTTTAATTTTTGATAAGTTTCATTTCCTTTTCCAAGAATTAATACTATATCTTTTTCTTCTGCCATATCAATAGCTCTTTTGATAGCCATGCTTCTGTCTACTACTATTTCAAAGTTTTTATGATCATCTTTTATTTCACTAATCATCATATTAATAATGTCAATTGGTTCTTCACTTCTTGGATCTTCATATGTAAAAATAGCATAACTAGCATTATCTACTACGGTTTTACCCATTAAAGGCCTTTTTAAGTAATCACGTTCTCCCGCGGATCCAATAACCACAATACTTCTATTGATATCTAGCGTGTGTACAAAATTTAAAAGTTTGCTAATTCCATTAGGAGTATGAGCATAATCTACCATGACATAGAAATTTTGCCCTATATTAGGTAACATATCAAGACGTCCTGATACAAACAACTTATCAATATTTACTAAGATATCTTCCATTTTTTTACCTGTTGCAAGACAAACCAAAATAGCACAAGCTAAATTATACACATTAAAGTCTCCTAATAATGGACTAATAACTTGGTAATCTTTATTATTATATCGATAAGTAATTAGTGTTTTATCAGGTCTAATCGTAAAATCTTTAATTTGTAAAGTATTATCTTTATCTAATCCATAAGTATATATATTATTACAAGTACAACTATTTCGTACTGTCTCATATAATTCATCATCTTTATTCAAGATAGCATACCCATCTTTATCAATTTGTCTAAATAATTGACATTTACAATCAATGTAATTTTCAAAACTACCATGGATGTTTAAATGTTCTCTTGTTATATTAGTAATAGCCCCTATTTTATAAGTAATACCAGTTAATCTTTTTCTAAAAAATGCTTCGCTAGAAGATTCCATAGCGACATATTTACATCCTGCTTGAACAAATTCATCAAGATAACCATATAATTTATCTCCATCTGGAGTTGTATTATTTGTATCTTTATTAAACTTACTACAACTTCTTCCATTAGTACCAATATAACCACAAATATCATTACCTAATAAAGTTTGTGTAATAGTAGCGACACTGGTTTTACCATCCGTACCAGTAATTCCTATCATATTTAATTTACTTTCTGGATGATCATAAAATAAGGAACAAAGTCTAGGTACTTCAGCGTTGGTATCTTCTACTTTAATTACTGGAACACTTGCTTCTACATCATGGCTTACTACCAGCGCTACCGCACCATTTTTAATCGCATCAGGAATAAAATCGTGCCTATCTGCAGTAACCCCCATAGTACATATAAAAAGATCCCCTGGTTCTACCTCTTTAGAATTTATTTTTATACCTTTAATTTCAATATCTGTTGCATTCTCATAAAGTTCACTTAATTTTTTCATTTCTTTCATCTCCATATATCATAAGTATACAGTAAAATGTATAAAAAAAGTAGACATTACCTTGAAATATACAAATATTTACAGTATATTAATACAAGGTGATGCAAAATGAAATTAACAATAATAAATGCCAAAACTGATTTAGGTGTTATGGTAGACGGAAGTGACAAAGGTCCAGAAATAATTAGTGAGCACTTTAAGAATAATGATAAAATTAATAAAATAATTACTATTGATAAACCAAATGTAATAAAAAGCAAAGATAAAAATGATTTAGAGAAAAATATAGATGCTGTAAATATTTTTAATGAAAAATTATACAATAGTGTATTAGAAGTAAAAAACAATAATGATTTTCCTATTGTTCTAGGTGGAGATCATAGCTTAGCTATAGGTTCCGCACTTGCCTCTATCAAAAAAGAAGGAAAGTTAGGAATGATTTGGATAGATTCTCATGGTGATTACAATACATTTGAGACTACTAGAACTGGTAATCTACATGGACTACCTCTAGCCTGTCTTAATCATCAAACTAAAGACAGACTATCTTTCTTCCACAATGGTAATTACTATGATCCTAAAAACACTATTATTGTTGGAGGAAGAGATATTGATCCATGGGAAATGCCTAATATAAAAGATGCTGGTGTTACTTTATTTACAACAGAAGACATAAGAGACCAAGGAATAGAAAACATTATAAAAAAAGCTATGGATATAGCTTTAAAAAACACGAATGGAGTTCATATCAGTTATGATTTGGATGTCATCGATCCACAAATAGCACCAGGAGTATCAGTTCCAGCCATAAACGGAATAACAGAAGATGAGGCTTATAAAATAGCGGATGAAGTATTAAAATATATTGATCATATTAAATCTATTGATATCGTAGAATTTAATCCAACCAGAGATATTAATCATAAAACAGAAAATATCGCAATAAATATTTTAGATAAAGTAATAAAAAGTAAGGATATATAATCAAGAGAGTGTAAAAAACTTTGTGTAAAGATACCAATCTATGGTAATAAGATTTTTTAGAGATTGAAGAACTCAGTCTCT
>CALVKH010000050.1 GCA_944332575.1 uncultured Bacilli bacterium
GTTCGCTTGTCAACTGCTTTTTAACAAATTTTCAAATTTACATCTTAAAGAAGCAAATTCCTTATAAATAAAAAAACCAAATCAAAAATGATTTGAGTTTACTAACAATAATGGTGTCCCCTTAGGGATTCGAACCCTAGACCCACTGATTAAGAGTCAGTTGCTCTACCAACTGAGCTAAGGAGACAAATTTCTCAATGCTCTTTGATTATACCATATTTTTATTATTTTTGAATACCTAAAATAAACTTTTTAATAAAAAAAGAAGCTAAAATAAATTTAGCTTCTTCTAACTTTATTAATTATATCTTCTTTTAGCTACTAGAATAGCAGTTATTCCAACTAAACCAGCTATTAATAATCCAAAGTATAATACAACATTATCTGAAGTACTTGGATTGCTAACATTTTCTTCAAATACTGCTGTTAACTCCATAGATTCATTAATTTCTTGATCTTCTGTTACTACTGTATCAGTACCTTTAATTACAAAGTTTTTAAAAGTATACCCTTCTTTTTCTTTTAAAGCATCTAAATCAATTGGAGTTGTAAAATCATCAAAAAGAACAGCATCTTTTAAAGTTGTACCTTGTTCAAGAGCATAATCAGTTCCATCAATATTAACGATAACTACTTCACCGTTTTGCTCTGGATCAGATGTATCATTATAATTTCTTATTACCATATTTTTTGAATTAATGATTTCTGTTGGATTAGTAGCATCAGACCTATTTGTGATACGAATTCCTTCTTCTGTTGCTCCAGTATAAGTAGATTCATTTTGATAGAATGCTACAGGGAAATTAGAAGTAGTAGCATCACCACTTGTTCCTATTACTACATCATCTGTATTTTCTTCAAACGTATTAGCCATAACAGTAACTATACTATCTTCACTTAAAGTTACATTACTTGCATTTTTTAACTTAATCTTAACTGCTCCTGCAGTAGAGTCCTCAGCAGTTTTTACTACTCCTTTAAATTCATTTGCTAAAAGCACAATGGAATCTAAATCAAAAGTTACTCCACTTTGATTTCCTAAATTCAAATCAATACAAGCTGCACTTCTTAAAATTGCTTCATGTTCTGGGTTAGAAGCCACGAAATCAGAAATATCTCCAATATTAGCTGTTCCTAAAGCATTGAATTTAGAACCAACTACAGATAAACTATTTAAAGTTTCTGCGTAGATTCCTGCTTTTAAGAAACCTTTAAATTCTGAATTATTTACCATAATTTCAGTATCTTTAGCTCTAATTGTCATTAAGATATTTTTTGCAACTTCGTTATTACCATCTAATAATACATTATCTACTGTTACTGAAGAAGTACTAGCAGTAATATTTAACATACCATTAATTGTTAAATTTTTAACATTAACAGTTATATTATCTCCACTTACTGTTATAGTACCGTTTAAAACAGCATCATTAGTACCCTCAATAGTTACACTTTTGTCTACTACTAAATTTTCTGTATATTCGCCATCAATAGTTAGAGTTCCTCCCTTTTGAACAGTTGCTAATTCTTCAGTCAATGTAGTAGCAGCATTAACTGATATAGGCATTACAATCGCTAAAGCCATCACAATTAGAAGTCCTAATTTTTTCATATATTCTCCTTTCTACACTACCTATTGTGTTAATTTCATTATAAACTAGTTCTTTTCGTTTTTCAATATGATTCATCAAATATAATTTGGGTTTACATAAAATAAAAAAAGAATAACTATTGTCTATAGTTACTCTAAATTTATATATTTTCTTCTCTAATAGCATCTAAAATATTTTCTTTTTTTATTTTACTAGTTGAATACATCATAGTAATAAAAGTAATGATAAATACTCCTAAAATACAAATGATTAATGGTTTAACAGGAATAAAATTTTCAAATACTACTACATTGTTAAATGCTCGCTTAATAAAGAGAATAAGAACTAGTGAAATAGGAATACCTATTATCAGTGATTTTAATCCATATAATAAACTTTCATATCTTATCATTTTATTAAATCCTTTTGGAGTAAGTCCTATACTTCTTAGTACTGCAAATTCTTTTCTTCTTAAAGCAATGGAGGTATTAATTGTATTAAATACACTAGTAACTCCAATTAAAGTAACTAAAGTAATAAAGCCATATAACAATATACTAATAAACAAAATATAATTTCTATCTTGTTGCTCCGCTGCTTTTACATTAAATACAGAATAATTATCTTTGTTCTCACTTATATCTAGAGCTTCTTTTATTTCTTCTTCTGTCTTAAAAGAGTCTTTGGCAGTAATATTAATAGTAGGGAAAAAATTGGTATGATAAGTTCCTTCCAGTTCTACTTTAGGATATAATTCTTGTAATAAATTATACATCTCTTCAGATATAATAAACTTTCCTCTAGCATCCATTAATTTAGGAGATTTATCAACATACGTTATAGGAATATTAAAAGATTTTTCTAAATATTCAGACTCTTCTATAGAATCAGTTCTCTTACTATATGATCTAAAAGTGAAATTTATCTTGGTATACTTTTCATCTAACCAATGATATTCATATACTTTAGCATTATCATAATCGATATGTCGATAATTATTATTACATATAATCATTAGTTGATCCTTACTATATTTACTATAATCCAACCCTAAATCATCAATATACTCCTTATATTCATCACTAGGTAAGATTAACAAATCAAATCCTAAAGATTCTAACCCAGAATTATCTACATAGTATGGATTATATTTATGATAGTCATTACTATAAGGGGGATCCCATAATATTTCTTTAGCTGCCATATACCCTATTTCTGTATTAATAACTTCATTCATATAATAACTAGAGGATAATTCACTAATAGAATCAATCTCTTTTAATTTAGATAATACTTCCTTATATTCCTCTAAAGATTCCACTCCGTATGGAAATTCAACATAGATATCTGCCTCATGGGGAGCATAAAAACTAGTACTGCTTTTAATTCCATACTCTAAGAAAGCACTAAAGGATAAAAATAAAACAATACTTACAATTAAACTTAAAATAGTAATGCGATATTTCTTTTTATTGCGTTTCATATTTTTTAAAGCTAATTCGCCTTCTATTCCAAATACCTTCTTAACAAAATTATTCGTTTTCACTTGTTTTCGACTAACCTTGATATCATCATTTAATCTTATTGCTTCCACAGGTGATATTTTGGATGCTCTTCTCGATGGTAATATTGCAGATATTAAGACAGTGAATACCATATATATGATTGGTAAAATTATATACATAGGAATAATAATTAAGTGCACTTTAGGATCTAAGGTTGGAAATAATAAATTAATAATTTGTACTACTACCCATATTCCAAAGATTCCTGATAATATTCCTAAAGGTATACCAATACAAGAAACTATGAGTACTTCAAAGAAAACGGTCTTTCTAAGTTGCTTTTTAGTAGCACCAATACTAGAAAATAAGCCAAACTGTTTCTTCCGTTCCATTACGGATATAGCAAAAGAATTATATACTACGATAGCACAACCAACCATGACTAATGCTAAAACAATGATAACAATAGATAAAATCATATTATTAATAGATGAGTAACTACCTTCACCATAATAAGATAGTAGTGAATCATTGTAATCTACTTCTGGATAATAACTACTATACTCATCTGTATATTTTTCTAGACCAATAGCATTAGCTATTTTCTCTGTTTTTTCTTTTGTATTTTTAGGACTTTTATAAGTAATTTTAACATCAAGCAAAGTATTATCCAAGTCATCACTAAAAGTTAAAACAGTATAACCAGGAGCTGAATAAGGTTCATCATTACTTCGTTCCATAATTCCTACCACTGTATATTCTTTTTCATACTTTGGTGTAAAAGTTTCCTCTTCTGTATAAGGATTATTTTGGTTAAGCAACTCCCCTTCAATAGATCTTGTTCCTATTTGAAGTGTGATTTTATCACCTATATGATACTTTACTCCTCCATTACTAGAAATATGTGAACTTATTATGATTTCAGAATCATCGGCCGGAATTCTTCCTTTGCTTAATTTACTGTTTTCTAAATAGGTTTTATCCGCACCAACAATGTATAAATAAGGTTTATAATTATTGATACCATCTTCTAAGATAGCATACCCTATTTCATAAGAAATGCTATATTCTTCTATATCAGAATTATTTTTAATATATTTTATTTTATCACTAGGAATATCTTCTAAAATAACATGATGAGAACCCTCATTACTTTTAGTATTTTCGATCATATAACCAATAAAAGTGGAAGCTATAGTACCTATTCCCACCATTAAAGCAGTTGATAATAATATACCAATGATAGTTACAATCGTTCTTTTTTTATTCATCATTAAATGTTTAATCGTTAGTTTATTTAAAATATTCATGATGCTCTAACCTTCTCATCACTTATAATTTTTCCGTCATCGATCGTAATAATTCTAGATGCATTTAAAGCTAAGTTATGATCGTGAGTAATCATAATTATTGTTTGATTATATTTTTGATTAGATAACTTTAATAATTCAATGATTTCTTTACCAGATTTAGAATCCAAGTTCCCTGTTGGCTCATCTGCAAGTAATAGGGATGGATGGTTCATAAGCGCTCTTCCAATAGATACTCTTTGTTGTTGACCACCTGATAATTCATTAGGTAAATGATTCACTCTATTTTCTAAACCTAACGTTTTAATAATCTCATTTAAATACTTGTCATCCACTTTTTTCTCATCTAATAAAATTGGTAAAGTAATATTTTCTTTTACATTTAAAATGGGAATCAAATTATAAAATTGATAAATTAACCCTACTTGTCTTCTTCTAAATACCGCTAGACTTTCTTCATCTAATTTATATACATCTTCTCCTTCCACAAAAACTTTCCCTTTCGTTGGACGATCCACGCCGCCTAAAATATGTAATAATGTACTTTTCCCAGATCCACTAGTTCCCACTACTGCTACAAACTCACCACGTTCTACGCTAAAACTAACATCATCTAGTGCTTTCACTAAGGTTTCACCCTTACCATAATATTTACTTAAATGTTCTACTCTTAAAATTTCCATATTATCTTTCCCTTTCTAATGGAAGTATACTAAATTAATATTACAATAAAGTGACAAAATCGATTACAATTTTGTCACTAAATAACATTTTTATAAAATTTAATTATAAAAGTGGGACCTTGCTTTACTTTACTCTCCACTTCTATTTCTCCTAATTGCTCATGAATGATTCTTTTCGTCATATTAAGTCCTATTCCAATACTATCAGAATCTTTATTTACTTTATAAAACCTATCAAAGATAAATGGTAATTTATCTTTGGGAATACCACATCCATTATCTGTAATTCTTAATTCCGTATATAAAGGATTCACACTAGCATTAATCGTAATATTTCCTTTCACCGGTGTGTATTCATAAGCATTTTTAATAATATTAACTAAAGCTTCTTTGGTCCAATTGAAATCAACATCAATATAAATACTTTTATCAACTTGATTCATAACATTTATTTCTTTTAATTCTAAACTTATTCTAACAGGATCAATAGATGCTTCTATTAATTTATTAAGATTTACTGTCTCTTTTATCAATTCAACACTACCACTATCTAATCGTGATAACTTTAATAGTGATGTTACTAACCATTCAATTCTTTCTAATTGGGTACGATTTCGATTTAAAAATTCTTTTTTCTTACTAGAAGATAATTTCGTTTCTAAAAGATCATTAATCACATACATACTAGTTAATGGAGTACGTAATTGATGAGAAATATCAGATAATGTCTCTTCTAAATACTTTTTATCTTGATAAGAAATATCTCTTTGTTCTTTTAATAAAGATATAACTTTATATACATCACTACTTAAACTACTTAAATAATCATCATGATATTCTTTAATATCAATACTATAATCATTATTTAGTACTTTATTAACTGAAGTAGATATTTTAGATAAAGATCGATGTTCTCTTATTATATATATAATATAAAAAATAATAATTAAGATAATAGATATTGCTACTAATAAAACATTGCCTAAAATAATACTTTGTTTTAAGCCTTTTAACTCATATATTTCATCACTTATTCCATATTGTTTTATTATGTTAGTAGAACTTTTATCTTCAGCTAAAATAGCATTAATAATCTCTTCTTCTAATTCAGGATTATTCTTAATAATGTTATTAATGATACGATTATTATTTTCTATTAGAGTATCTCTATAATTTTTATAAATAATAAAACTAGAGATTATACTGATGGCTATAGCGATTATGACAATTAATATTTGAGCTAAAAGGAATTTTTTAACGTTTTTATTTTTTAACATTCATATCACCCAATTTATAGCCAATTCCACGAACAGTAATAATAATCTTAGGATTCGTTGGGTCATCTTCAATTTTTTCTCTAATCCTTTTAATATAGACCGTTAATGCATTATCGCTTACATATTCTTCATCAACATCCCAAACATCCGCTAAAATCTTTTCTCTTGTGAAAACAATATTAGGATTTAAGGCAAAAGATAATAAAATTTTATATTCTAAAGCAGTTAACATCAAATCTTTATTATTTTTAAACACTTTAGCTTGATTTAAATCAATAGTAATATTTTGAATATTAATAATATTAGAATTATTATTTACTCGTCTTAAAACTGTTTTAATACGTGATACTAATTCTCTTGCTTTAAATGGTTTCGTAATATAATCATCAGCGCCCATATCTAAACCTCTTACAATAGACACTTCTAAATCACTAGCTGTTAAAAAAATAATAGGTATATTAACTATTTCTTTTAACTTACTAAACAAATCGAATCCATTCATATCTGGCAAATTAATATCTAATAAAATAATAGAAGTATCTAAATTGTTTTCTAAAATATGTAAAGAAGAAGCACCATCTTTAGCATTTAATACTTCATAATGCTCTTGCTCTAAGTAGAACTTTAATCCTTCACGTATTGAACTATCATCTTCTATAATTAGAACTTTGTCCATAAAACCACCTAAATTAATTATACTATATAAATATAGTTTAGTTTATAACAATTTAGTCAGAACAAAAGAATTAAGTTAACTTAATTCGCTTTGGTCGTCACCTTCCAAATTTCCTGCTTCACAGACTAAGTTTTCTTACTTCTCCACAGGCTTAACATCCGATAGTCGCTACCGTAGTTTTTCTTTTGCTTTTTTCTTTTTCTTATCCATAAAGTGATAAAGTGATTTTTTCTTTTTTAAATATTAGTTATAAGTCAAAATGATAAGACCTATATATAATTTTCATCCCCAATAAATACATTTTATAATACATTTGTTCGCTTGTCAACTGTTTTTTATCAAGTTTTCAAATTTACATCTTAGAAAAGCAAATTCCTTATAAATAAAAAGAAAGACACTCCCAAAATGGAATGTCCTTACTGTGGTTCTACTATGGAACAACTTAAAATTTAAAGTTTTTGCTTTATTCTTTTTGCCGTGATGCTAATTATATTAGTATCATTTTTGTTTTAGGCGCTTTTAAACGCACTTTCCTTATATATAAAAAAACACTGAACAAAAAGTTCAATGCTTTAAACAGTTTTAATAACATAAGGATTACTTGCTGTCCCATCTCCAGAAGTTATTTCGACATTAGAGTTTAAGTTGATGACCGGACGGCCCAGGAAATTTGCAATACCTAAATTTTCCTTTGTTTTCAACAAAAAAGCGACTATTGTCACTTGGCATTATTTTCTTTTTTTAATAAAATATTTAGTTATATATCCTAAGAAAATTGCAAAAATAATAACATATATCCACATTAAAATAGTATAGAATATTCCACTTGAATAATTGCCAATAATTGCTGCAATCGACTCTGGAAAATACTTACCAATTAAACTTTTTAATTCTGGAACACTATTATCTCTAATAAAAGTTAAAATTCTTAAAAATATATCTATGATTGCTACCGCATAGACAAAACTAGAAAACTTTCTAAATAAAAATACAACTACTGCTAATAGAATTAATACTATAATTACATCTACGTACATCTTACCACCTCTTTATTATATATAAAATATATCATAAACTTTTTAATTCGTAAATAAATATTGATTATTATTCTCTTCTTCCATTAAAGTTGTTTTATCTCCATGACCTGGATATATGGTAATATCACTTGGATATTCTTTTATTTTCTTTAGACTATTTTGCATACTACTCCATGAACCGGTTGGTAAATCACATCGTCCTATATTTCCTTTAAAAAGAAAATCACCTGTAAACATTACTTTTTCTTTTTCAAAATAAAAAGTAACAGAATCACTACTATGACCAGGAGTATCAATTACCTTAAATATAAAATTATGAAACTTGTACTCTTTTTCTTCTAAATTGTTAGCACTATACACTTTAATATTATAATTGCTCACTACATCATTTAATGCTCCTACATGATCAAAATGACTATGAGTTAGCAAAACTGCTAAGACCTTAGTATCCTTTAGTTTCTCATTTATTAAATCGTAATCATCTCCAGGATCAATCACTAATGACTCCTTATTCATAGTTAAAATATAACAGTTTTCTTCAAGATATCCTGTTACTACTCTTTCTATCTTCATTATATCACCATAAAAATTATAGCATAAAAAAAGAATAAAAACATTTAGTTAATATTCTTTTACTAATCTTTCTAACTCTTTTACTGGGAAAGTTGAATAGTTAACCTCAACACTTAACAGTGCGTTATTAAAATATTT
>CALVKH010000051.1 GCA_944332575.1 uncultured Bacilli bacterium
ATAACATAAAACTAAAAAAAATAGAATAAATATTAACTTATTCTATTAATTAGTTTTAATGACATAAGGGTTAGAACTAGTTCCATCTCCGCTTGTTACCTCTATTCCAGATACGAGATTGATGACCGGGCGCATACCAATGTTAACAGTAAATACGACATCGTTGTCCAAGCTACCGTCCGAACCAACGGCCCACTCATTAGCATAACCACCTAAGAGGAACTCGGGTGACATTGTCCAATACCCATCATTTGTATATAAATAATAACTAGTGTTATCAATATTATTTACTCCACCAGCATATGCTACTTCATCCGCTGTGATTAATCCTATTGGATAGTCTAATGCTTTATTTCCTTTGGTACTACTAGAAGTTGTATATAAATCATTGTTCTGTGGACATGCAAATTGCGGCTGTTCTTCATTTACTGCTCTATTATAAGCTCCATAATAGGTCATATTTGTTCCATATCCTAATGCGCTATCAATTGAATCCCACACCCCTGCTTCACTAGCTATACTTCTATCTCCACAAAATCCTGAGTCGGCTAAATATGTTGCATAATTATCTAGTAAATTTTCTTCATACCAAGTGTCTATCATTGTCTTTATTATACTGTCATTGGTATTGGCATGTGTCTCAGAATATGTGGATGAACCTGGTCTTCCATACATATATCCTACATAGGCATTTTCATCATAATTACTATTAAATACACTATCTCCTATTGTTGCATTATTTCCCGTTGCATTAGCACTTGTTCCTTGATAGATTAGTCTAATTGACCCATCTTCATTGATTCTTATTATTCTCCAATAAAATCCTGCAAAACTTACATAATTATTTTCTACTGCTCCCCTATAGTAATATGTTATTTTATTATTCTCTGTATTTGTACTTGTATAATATAATCCTTGTCCATTAGTTGCACTACTTATCTGACTAAAATCAATGCTTGCATCACTTTGTTCTTCATTATCTCTTAATATTGCATTTACTAATGTTGGAGGAAGACCTGTATCTTCATTATCTACATTTGGATCACTTGGGCTTAAGATTTGTCCATCATCTTGTATGCAATTGATATTCATTATTAATTCTTTTGTTGTATCACTTGGTATACTTGTGGCATTTACATCAAACTCTACTATAATTTTAAATGTCTTACTAGCACCTGACGTTAATCTTTCTTGATTTTGTATTCCTTCTATTGTGTATATGATTACGTAACTTCCCGTTGTTTTTATATTTACTTCATTGATTATCGCATCTATACTTCCATTATTTTTTATGGTTATACTATATTCTATCTTATCTCCTGGTTTTCTTAATCCTGCATTAAAAGTAGCATTAGTACCATTGTAGGTTGGATTTTCTATATTATAGGCTGTTCCTGTGATACTACTAGTGATAGAGGTTATTTCTATATTCCATGTAGAAGTTATATTTCCTGTTCCATTAATAGTTAATCTTGTCATAAGTGCTGCATACACCACTACCATTACTAGTACTGCTACTATCATTACTCCTATAATTATATTTTTCTTATTTCTATACATTTTTATCACTCCGTTTTAGTTTATCTCATATACATTATACCCCCCCCCCTCCGGAAATTTTCAATACTTAATAACCTACTTTACATCTTACTTGACAAAAAGTCCAATAAAAAAAGAAAGATTTCTCTTTCCTTATTTGCTTCCATTTACTTGACTCATTACTTCACTAGCAAAGTCATCTTTTCTTTTTTCGATTCCTTCTCCTACTTCATAACGAATCATATTTACGATTTCTCCACCATTGTTTTTAACATAAGTTCCTACGGTAACATCAGGATCTTTTACAAATGGTTGTTCTACTAAACAAATTTCTTTAAAGAACTTATTAATTCTACCGTTAACCATCTTCTCAGCTATATCAGCAGGTTTACCTTCATTAATAGCTTGTTCTTTAATAATTCCTTTTTCATGTTCAATCACATCTTCTGGTACATCACTACTAGTAATATATGCTGGTCTCATAGCAGCAGCATGCATACTAACATCACGTGCAACATCACTATTAGCACCTTTTAATACTGTTAATACGCTAATTCTTCCACCCATATGAGAATATGTACCAAATACTTCGTCATCATTCTTTTCCACTAGTTCAAATCTTCTGAAACTTATTTTTTCTCCTATTTTAGCAACTAAATTAACTAAATATTCATTAATAGTTCCATTACTAGTAGAAAGATTTAAAGCTTCCTCCATAGTCTTAGCATCACTATTTACAATAGCATTACCAATAGTGTCAATAAATTTCTTAAATTCATCATTTTTAGCAACAAAGTCAGTTTCAGAATTAACTTCTAAAATTACAGCTTTATTACCATTGACAATGATTTCACTAAGTCCTTCTGCAGCAATACGACTTTCTTTCTTAGCAGCTTTAGAAATACCTTTTTCACGAAGCCAGTCAACAGCTTTATCCATATCTCCTTTAGCTTCTTCTAAAGCTTTTTTACAATCAAGCATTCCTGCTCCAGTTTTTTCTCTTAAAGCTTTTATATCACTTGCACTAAACATAATATATCCTCCAAATAATATTTTATTTTAAAACCTCAATAAGTTCATCCTTTTTCATTTTAGAGTAACCCTTAATTCCTTTAATTTTAGCCATCTCTTTTAATTCAGTTAAATTCATAGATGATAAATCTTTTTCTTCTTTAATCATTTCTTCTTCTACATCATCTATTCTTGGTTCCTCTTTTTCTTCTTCTGTTTTCTTTTCTTTCTTTGGTTTTTCTTTTACTTCTTCTTTTGATATTTCTTCTACACTATCTTCTTTTTCGCTCTTTTTCTTTTCTTTCTTTGGTTTTTCTTTATCTTCTTCAGTAACAAATTCTATTATTTCATTACCATTTACTTCTGCTATAGCATTAGTAAGTGCACCTAACATAACTTTTACACTTCTTACTGCATCATCATTACCTGGAATAACATAATCAACCATATCAGGATCGCAGTTAGTATCTACAACTCCAAATACAGGAATATTTAGAATATGAGCTTCTTTAATAGCATTTTCTTCTTTTTTAGGATCAACAATTACTAGAGCTTGAGGAAGCTTTTTCATTTCTCTTATTCCTCTTAAGTTTC
This sequence comes from uncultured Bacilli bacterium, assembly GCA_944332575.1. Taxonomy (GTDB): domain Bacteria; phylum Bacillota_I; class Bacilli_A; order RF39; family UBA660; genus RGIG3091. The sequence goes on from CALVKH010000051.1 coordinate 3,145, forward strand.
TATTTAATTTGTCGTATTCTTTCTTAATTTTAATAACTTCTTTTTTAGGTAATAGATTAAATGTACCATCTTGTTCCATTTTTTCTATTTCTTCTAATCTTTTAACTCTTGATCTAATGGTTTTAAAGTTAGTTAGTGTTCCTCCTAACCATCTTTCATTAACAAAGTACATATTTGTTCTAGTAGCACATTCTTCTGCAGCTTCTTGTGCTTGTTTTTTAGTTCCTACAAATAATACTTTTCCATCAGCTTCAGCAATAGCTTTTAAAGCTACATAAGCTTCTTCTATTTTCTTAGCTGTTTTTTGTAAATCGATAATATAGATATCATCACGTGATGTGAAAATATATTCTCCCATCTTTGGATTCCATCTTCTTTTTTGATGTCCAAAATGAACACCAGCTTCTAATAAATAATTCATTGAAATAACTGTCATAATTCTTTTTTCCTTTCGTTATACACTTATTAATTTCTAAAATTTACCACCATAAGGCACTAGGTAAATCAATTCATTAATATGATTTTTTATTTTAAAGCTTCTAATAATTCAGCTTTTTTCATTGTACTAGCTCCTGCAATGTTTTTCTCTTGAGCTAATTTCTTTAATTCAGCAACTGTTAATTTAGATAAATCAGTAGTTTCTTCTTTCTTTTCGTTTTTTACTACTTTTTCCTCTTTTTTAACAACTTCTTTTTTAGTTACTTTTCCATTTAGTCCATCTTTAGCAGTTTTAACTAATTCACTAAATGCTTTTGGATCGTTAATAGCAATTTCTGATAACATTTTTCTATTAACTGTAACTCCTGCTTTATTTAATCCTTCGATAAATCTTGAATAACTAATTTCATTTTCACGACATGCTGCATTAATTCTTACGATCCATAGACGTCTAAAATCTCTTTTCTTTTGTCTTCTATCACGGAATGCATATTGTCCTGAATGCATTAATTGTTCTTTTGCTGTTTTGTATAATCTATGTTTACTTCCAAAATATCCCTTTGCTTGTTTTAATACTTTTTTATGACGGGCTTTTGTAGTAACTCCATTTTTTACTCTTGCCATAATTTAATCCTCCTTCAAATTTTTAGATTATTTCTTTTAATCTGTTGTAATCTGCTTTAGATAAAGCATTTCCTTTTCTATTTTTTCTGTTTACAGCACTATTCTTTTTACCAGTGTTATGACGTGATCCTGGTCTACCAATAGAAATAGTACCACCTTTTCTTACTTTAAGTACTTTTTTAGTTCCTTTATGTGTTTTTAACTTTGGCATACTCTTCTTCCTTTCTTTTACTTCTTTTGTATTAGTAGCATTGTCATACTTCTACCGTCTAGTTTTGGTTGTTCAGATATCTCGGCTACATCTTCAAGACGATTAGCAAATTTAATTAGTACATCGCGTCCTAATTCAGTATGAGCCATCTGACGTCCTTTAAAACGAATCACAACTCTTACCTTATCACCTTTTTCGATGTATTTTCTAACATTTCTTAATTTAGTTTCGAAATCTCCTACATCAATATTAGGTGATAATCTAAATTCTTTTAGTTCAGCTTGAGACATTTTTTGACGTTTTAAAGCTTCTTTTTCCTTTTTATTTTTCTCATACTTATACTTATTGTAATCCATTACTTTACATACTGGTGGATTACCGTTAGGGTTGATAAGTACTAAATCTAGCCCCGCATAACTAGCTAGTGTTAGAGCATCTCCTACTGGTTTTACTCCAACTTGTTCTCCATTAGGTCCAATTACCAAAACTTGACTAACTTTAATCTGCTCATTAATAAGTAGATTATTTTTTGTGTTTGCTATATAAAACACCTCCATTAAATATAAAAAAGTAGGCACAATGTACCTACTTTCAACCAGTCAAAAAATATTTACTATTTTCTATTCGGCCTTTTACCTATTGCTATTCGCTAATCAGGTGGATGTAGGTACATCTCTTTCCTTTTTTTAATTTACGCTAACAATTATATGCTATTTGTTAATTTTTGTCAACACTTTTTATTTTATCTTTTTGTCCAATTCATTTATAAGATCACTTTTATCTATATAATCATCAAATCCATCTTTCATATATTGTTTTGCTATAAATAATTTATCTTTTTCAAGTAATACTATTTTCTTGCTCTTGTCATCAATTTTATTTAATTCTTCTAATACTGTAATACCGTTCATTAGAGGCATTTCATCATCTATTAAAATTAAATCATATTTATCACCATTTTTTATTTTATCTATAGTATCTCTACCAAAAAGTGATACAGATACTCTATAATCTTTGCTCTTTAAAAATGCTTTAATTTTATTTGTTTCCTCCTCATCATCATTAAGTATTAAAGCACGCTTGGATAGTAATTTATTGCTTGTTAAATTATCATTTTTTTTCTTTTTTTCTACCACTATATATTGATCAAGAGTAATAATTATTTCATTAATAGAATTAGGATCACTTTTTATATACATTGTCCCACCTAACATTCTTAATAATTTATATGCTAAGTGTAAATCTATATTTAAATCATTAACTTCTATAATATCATCATCCACTACATCATTATCTTGCTCAAGAATCTCGTTTATTGTTTTGATAGGAATACCTTCTCCTGAATCTTTTACCGATATTACTAATCTAGAAATATCATACATAGTTATATCATTAACATCAACATAAATAAAACCATTTTCAGTGTTATTGATTACAGTCATTAAAACAGATGTTAATATTTGTTTTAATTTTATAGAGTCACCATACAGTTCTTTTGGCATGGTGGATACAATAGAAAATTTGAATTCAACATTTTTCTTAATATTAAGTTCTACTCTTCTTTTAACATTATCTAAAAGAGAATATATATTATAAGTATTTTCTATTTTCTTTATGTTTTTCTCACTAAGAGAATTTACACCTACTACGTCATTAATTAAATAATTAACTTTATTATTATTGCTGTTGATCTCATTAATGATATCATCTTTTCTTTTAGCATCACTACTTTTATATTCATCAATTAATTTATCTATCTTCATAACAGGAATTCTTAATTCTTGAGAGATTTTAAAGAAGAACATTGATTTTTCTTCACTGGATCTTTCAATTATATTCTTGTTTTCAATAAGTTCTTCCATAACTTTTAAATCCGGATTTTCGATAGTAAAATACATAAGTAATAATACAAAAACCATCACCGATGGAACAATGATTAATGACGGAATAAATTTCTGAACAAGAGCTGCTATAATACCTAGAAAAACTAACATAAATATTGGAAGAGTTTTTCTAGATTCTGTTCTTTTTATTACTAATAAAATAGCTATAATTAAACATAAAATTAAGTATATTGCTGAGATTAAATAAACAAAATTAACACAGGCACCTATGGCATATCCCGCTTTGGATTCAATAATTACTTCTAAAGGTAGGAAGAATGTTATTAATATAAATATAATATCTAATAAAATAATTATTTTTTTAAATTTATCATAAATCTTGTTTTTATTATTCTTAAGTAATATATAACCTAAATATAATAAGAGTAATGAACTCAAAATAATATACAGTGGTAAATCTAAATGATTTAAGAAATATAAAAAAGTAGAAGCCCCTTGTGTATATCCTAAAGTAATACCACAAATATTGAAAATAATATTTAGGGAACTGGTGATTAATAAAATACCATATATTTTTGTTTCGGCAGTAGATACTCTTTCTTTGGAAAAGAAAGCAAAAATTAAAAGAAAAATAACAAAAACAGAATAACAAGGTAATAATAAATTCATAACTTCATCCCCTTTTTACAACAAACAAACTTATTTTTTTAATACTTTTTTATAATTAACTTCATTATATCCGTATCCAAAAAATTTACCATAATCTTCATCCATTTTACCAGTACCATCATACCCATTCTTTTCAGAAGTAATTCTTTTAATTAACATATTACCATTCTCATCATATCTAATACTACTATTAAATATTTGAAAAAAGGCATAATCATCAGTTTTAGGTTCAAATATAAATTGTGATTCAAACTCTCTAACTTCATCAGGAGCTTTTCTTGCTCTTGCATATTCATTATATAGTTGTGATATATGTTGATTCCAATAATCAGGTGATATACTATCTCTTTTCTCATAATAATAAGTATTTCCATCTATTTCCATACTATAGATATTAGAATTATTCTTATGTTCTTCGTAATACTTCTCCATTTGTTCAAATACCATCGTAGCCATTATATCTCTTAATTCATCAATAGAACTTATTAAATCACTAGATGGATAATAAGCATCCCCTATAGTAGAATAACGTTTATCATCAGTAAACGTTGTTACTACTGGGACAATTTTGCTATTTGATAAATTAGCTATATCAACACAACCATAATTCATTGGTAAAACTAATAAATTAGGTGATAGATTCCAAGTAGATTCTGGATACATAGCAAAACTAGTTCCCTCTTTTAGTGAAGAGACCATATCTTCTTTGGATGACTTTCTATCCTCTTTATCTAATCTAGTTACCCATCTTACTCCATTTAACTCTAATAACTTACCACTAAAAGTATTTTTATCTTCATCACTTACTAAAATATAAAAGTGCTTTTTTACTGCTTCAGCAAGTGCTGGTATATCATTAATACATAAGTGATTAGCCACTATTAAAGTTGGAGTATCATCTTTAATTTCTCCTTCAACATCTAATTTTCCTTTTCTTTTAAATCTCATTAATTTTAATAAAATTGGATGTAATACTTTTTTTATATTCATACCTCATTCCCCCTATATTTGATTTATTATTCCCTATAATTTTTACTAACTAATTCTACAGGTTCACTTAATTGCTTGATTCTTTCAATGATTCTTTTAGCTTTCACACGGTCAATACTATTGGAAGTTACTGCTAAATGTTTTTCTAATTCTTCTAAATTAAAATTAGACGTAAAAAAAGTCGCTAAATTCTCATCCATTCGATATTGTAAAATAGGCTCTAATACTTCATCTCTTGCCCAACTAGTTAAATACTCTGCCCCTATATCATCGATTAGTAATAATGGTACTTTTTTAATAGAATCAAACTTCTCACTATAATCACTAGAAAACGATTCTTTTAATCCTCTTAAAAATTCTGGTAAATGAATTACTATACTTTTAACATTTTTCTTAGCTAATTCATTAAATAAAGCTGCTACTAAGTAGGTTTTACCAGAACCAAAACTTCCATGAAGATAAATACCTTTTTCTTTATTAGTAAAATAAGTAGATAAATATTCCTTCATTTTCTTGATTACTTCTATTCGATTTTTATCTTTATATAAATTTTTAAAATTAGCGTTTTTTATGGCCGATGGCATATCAAATAATTCTAAATTGTCTTTATAGGATTCAGATATAGTATAATTACAAGCACGATATGTAAAATTAATTGTATTTCTATCTTTACAAGGAGTTAATAAGTAACCTTTTATTTTATTTTGACAAAAAGAAAGTCCATTACAATTTTTACAATGATCAAACTCTATAGATGCTTCTTGTAACCTAGAGGTATATTTCATAAGCAAATTATC
>CALVKH010000052.1 GCA_944332575.1 uncultured Bacilli bacterium
GCATTTCATTTTCCTAGTCTTTTTGTTTATTTTGATTTAATTTTTCATAGTAACTATATCGTCTTTCCGCATCTTTTTGATTACTTTCTAATAATTCTTCATAATCATTTGGATTAGTTCTCTCTAAAGAACGATAACGATTTTCTCCTTTTAGGAATTCTTCATATTTAGTAAAATCAGCTTTACTATCTAAAGAAAATTTATCTTCTATTGGATTATATCTAAATATTGGAAAATATCCACTCATAGTTGCTTTCTTTTCTTCTTCAATACTAGAAGACATACCTTTTAATATTCCTTGGGCAATACATGGAGCATACGCTATAACAATGGAAGGACCATTATAGTTTTTTGCTTCTGTTAAAGCATTAATTGCTTGTTGCATATTAGCACCAAGTGAGATAGTAGCAACATATACATGAGGATAAGATAAGGCAATTCGTGCTAGATCTTTCTTTGCGTTCATTTTACCAGTATTAGCAAATTTAGCAACGCTACCTTTAGGAGTTGATTTAGATGACTGACCACCAGTATTCGAATATACTTCTGTATCAAGTACTAAAATATTAACGTTTTCCCTAGTAGATAATACATGATCTAATCCACCAAAACCAATATCGTAAGCCCATCCATCTCCACCTACGATCCAGAAAGATTTTGATTTAATAAATTCTTTCATAGCAATTAATTCCGGTATTTTACTATTGTCTACCACTTCATATAATAGACAGCTGGATTGATAATCTAAACGCTTATAATAACTGGCATATATTTCTTTATCGCGATCAGGTATTAGCGCTACATTTTTATGAATAATATCACGAATCTTTTCTTTTCTTATTCGATCTGCTACAGCCATTCCCATACCAAACTCTGCATTATCTTCAAATAATGAATTAGCCCAAGGAACACTGTATGGGGTTCCTGGTACGTCCCCACCATAGATAGAAGAACAACCAGTTGCATTAGCAATAACTAGTTCATTACCAAATAATTGTGATAACAACTTCAAATAAGGGGTCTCTCCACATCCAGCACATGCTCCAGAGAACTCAAATTTTGGTTTTACGAACTGGCTGCCTTTAATTGTTGAAGTATTTAATACTTTCTTTTCTTTTACTTCATTGAATAAATAATTATATTTCTCCAAATTATCAGGAGTTTTTACCTCTTCACTACTCTTCATAGTAAGAGCTTTTTTACCTTTCTTACCAGGACAAATATTACTACATAAACCACACCCAGTACAATCTGGAATACTTACTCCTACCGTGAATTTTAAATCATCATTTATCAGTGAATCTAGCAAATCTTTTTTTACACTTTCTGGTGATGCATCTTGTTCTTCTTTGTTTAACAAGAATGGCCTAATAACAGCATGTGGGCAAACAAAAGAACACATATTACACATAATACAATTTTCTTTATCATAACAAGGCATTTTTTCACTAACATTACGTTTTTCTAATTGTGACATTCCACCAGCAAAAGTACCATCCACATGATCCATTAATTCACTTACTTTTAATTTGTTTCCTTCTTTTGACTCTAATATCTCAAAAACAGTCTTGTTTTGATTGGACTCTTTTTCTACTTCTATGGAAGAAGTATTAACAAGTTCCAAAGTCTCTAAAGCTCTATCAATAGCTAAAGTATTTTTCTCTATTATTTCTTTTCCCTTATTAGTAAACATTACTTCTAAGGATTCTTTTATTTTATTTACTGCAAATTTAAAAGGAATTATCCTACTAATATGAAAAATAATTGTCTCAATTATAGTATTAATTTTACCTGGTAATCCAATTTCTTGAGCTATTTTATTCGCATTCACAATATATAATTTTATATTTCTTTCTTTAATAATATTTTTATCATGAACACTAATAATATTTAAGATTTCATCTTTAGTATGATTAGTATTGATTAAGAAAATTCCATTTTCAACAATATTATCAATCATTTTTAATTTTTTTAAATATATATCTTTGGTACATACCACTAAATTAGGTTTTTCCACATAATAGGTAGATTTTATAGGATTTTTATCAAACCTTAAATGTGATTTGGTAACTCCTCCAGATTTTTTAGAATCATATTCAAAATATCCTTGTACATATACCTTAGCATTATCACCAGTTACTTTTATTAAATCTTTGGATGCACTAACCATTCCATCTGATCCAAAACCATATATAAGCATTTCATAATCGTGTGGTTTTATATCCATTGGAACTTCTTTTAGACTTAGATTTGTTACATCATCTTCAATACCAATAGTAAAGTTATCAAAGCAATTATCACTATTTAGAAAATCATATACGGCTTTTATTTGATATGGGGTAGTATTTTTACTAGATAATCCATATCTTCCTCCAACTACTTTAATATCTTTGTTAAAATTATGAATCACATTAACTACATCTAAATACAAAGGTTCATGACTACCAGATTCTTTAGTACGATCTAATACCGCTATTTTATTTACTGTCTTAGGTAAAACTTTTAATAAATAGTCACTACTAAAAGGTCTATATAAGTGAACTTCAATTAATCCAACCCTCTCACCATTTTCTAACATATTATCAATAGTTTCTTTTATAGTTTCACAAACAGAACCCATGGCAATTATTATTTTAGTTGCATCTTTTGCTCCATAATAATTAAATGGTTTATAATCTCTACCAGTTAATTTGTTAATTTTCTTCATATAACTATTTACGATATTAGGTAATTCTTCATAATATTTATTTCTAGCTTCCGTAATTTGAAAATATATATCATCATTTTGATTAGTACCTTTTGTTATTACTCTATTACTAATCGCACGATTTTTAAATTCTTCTAACTTATTTACATCAATAAGTTTTTTTACTTCATCCATATCTAATAATTCTATTTTTTGTAATTCATGACTAGTTCTAAACCCATCAAAAAAGTTAAGGAAAGAAATACTTCCTTTTATAGTTGATAAATAACTAACCGCTGTTAAATCATGAGCTTGTTGCACAGAAGAAGATGCTAAAATAGCAAAACCAGTCATACGTGTAGCATATATATCTTGATGATCACCAAAAATAGATAATGCATGAGTAGCAATGCTTCTTGCTGCAACATTAATAACACAAGGAAGTAATTCTCCAGCTATTTTATACATATTAGGAATCATTAAAAGTAATCCTTGACTAGCCGTATAAGTAGTTGCTAAAGTTCCATTTAATAAAGCTCCATGAACTAGACCTATGGCTCCTGCTTCGCTTTGCATTTCGATTACTTTAACTGTATCTCCCCAAAAATTGGTTTTACCCTCTCCAGACCATTTATCTATATATTCTGCCATGGGTGATGCTGGAGTTATAGGATATATTCCAGCTAACTCACTAAAATGATATGATACATAACTGCATGCTTCATTTCCATCCATAATTTTATATTTCATCTTATCACTCTTTTCTATTCTGTCTATTTATATTATATAATAAATTAATAAAAAAATATATAAAAACGAGTATTATATACTCGCTTAATATCCTATTTGTCTTATTTCTCTAGAACCATCAGTAGCTATAGACATAAATTGTTCATAGTACTCTCTATATCCTGGTAAAATAGTATCATCTAACTTTGAAAATGGATATAATTTATAATTGCTACCATATGTGGCACCAGCCTTACGTGTGTATACTAATTCTGCTGCCGGATCTTCTAAAGTAATCGTAGTAACTCCATCTGTTACCGTTTTCTTAATAGTAACAGATGCCATAAGTCCAACTAATCTCTCAATTCCTATTTGACCAGAAACAAAATTACCTAGTGAATAAATAACCATCGTATCATCAATAAAGTCAATTGGTTGAATAACATGGGGATGGGTTCCTATTACTATATCAACTCCTAGAGAAGCTAAATAATTAGCAATTTCTCTTTCCTCTTGAACTGGAGTATGAGTATACTCCGCCCCCCAATGCATTGCAACCATAACTACATCTACTTTATCTCTAACTCTTTCTATATCTTCTTTTACTTTCTCTTCGTCATATAAATTAAACAAATATTCTTTTCCATATGGTATTCTTAATCCATTAGTAAGCGTGGAATAAGAAAGCAATGTATAAGTAATTCCATTTACTTCCATGATTCTAGGAGTATTACGTGATTCTTCAGACTCATAACTACCAGCAGCGATGACACCTTCTTGCTTACCCCAATATTCTAGCGAACTAAGCATACCACGCTCACCATAATCTAATGTATGGTTAGTAGCTAAACTTACTAAATTAAATCCCATATTCATAAAGGCATCTCCAACTTCTTGAGGAGAATTAAACAATGGATAACTAGATAAACCTAAAGAAGTACCACCAAGAATTGTTTCCTGATTATAATATTTTAAATCATACTTCTCAATGATAGGTTTTACTTCCGTAAAAATATAATTAAAATCATATACACCATTAGACAATGCATCATAGTAAATTGCACTATGAATCAAGGCATCTCCTACCGCAATAAAAGTTGCACTAGTCTCATAATTATCATTTTCTTCTATCGTGGGTTTTTCATCTACTATTGGTAGTTCTTCTTCTACTTTATCACTTTTATTAAGAGAAACCAAAGTAAATATACTTCCCGCCACAATAGAAAAAATAGCAATAACAATAAAAATTATTGCTAATACTTTTATTTTTAATTTTGACTTCTTACATTTTTTAGCCATTTTATCACCATACTTCTCTTACTACTAATTTAGTATTAAACCAAAACCACTTACTACGCGTCGTCCACCAGTTACTACTTGTCCATAAATATTTTTAGGTGTATTTATAAGTTCTCCATTGATTGCTAATTGAGCAGATGTTCCTCCATCAAGGTTAGCTGCATTATAAGCTCCATATAATTTTAAAGTTTCTATTACTTCAAGCATATTAGGTCCTGCGGCATGAGTTCCTTCAGTAACTAAGAACAATACTACACCATCTCTTCTTTGAGCTATAGCAACACGAGCTGCTCTATTATATCCACCAACGGTCTCATCCACAAATTCTAGTTCTTTACCATTAACAATTAAGAAAGGTCCAAATTCTAAGGCATCTCGCATCCCCATATTAATAGCCTCTTCCGCTGTAGCATAAGTTAATAATAATTTATGATCTTCTGTAAATCCAATTAAATTAGCTGTATGATCTCCATCTGACCAAATTACTTCACCATCTTTTATCAAATATCCCATTGGAATATCACTACCCCAACCATAGTCAACAAACATACCACCATTGATACAAACTACTCCACCCATTCTAGTACACATATCTTTTATACGTTCTTGACCGGTTCCCGTATTAAAACTTTTAGAATGAATAAGTTCCACTTTGGACGGATCATAAATAGCTACTAAATGAGCATCATATTTACCAACTTTAACTTTTATATATTTATAATCTTCATTCCCAGGATCTCTTGTTAAAATAATTTCATCATATTCATTATCGTAGGAATCTTTAGGAGACGTATCAATTACTATATCATCCAAATTAACAGTATCATTAATAGGAATATAAGCACTCGCTGCTAAAATCTCTTGAATAGTCTCATCGCTCCAAAAAGTATACGCAATATACTGATGGCTCTTGGTATTCATAGCTGTGGTAATAATTGTATTTCTAAAAGCATCATATGGTCCATATACTAAGAAGAAACATCCAGCAACTAAAATATCTAATATAATAAACAAAATTGTTATTTTTCTAAGTCTTCTCTGTTTCTTAGGTTTCTTTGTCTTTTTTTCTCTTCTTCTCATAATTAATCCACCTCAATTACAAAAGGATCATCTACAGTTCCACTTCCACTAGATATCTCTGGAATTTCTATGGAAATAGTTGGTCTAATTGGTCTAGATATACCAGGATTAGAACTAATTAAATCTTCTTTATAATAATAAATTTTTATTCTTGGTGACTTTGATGATAAATAGTATCCATCTTCTTCATTATTGAATTTCAAATCCGCAGCACTTGGTATTCCAACTTTTACAGTTACTTTTTCATCATAAATGTTTTCATAAGATCCATCATATGTTCCTGTATAAACATCAAAATCTAATAACATATCTTTGTAAGATAAGGAATCATAAAATTCTGTATTTAACAATTCTGCTAACGAATTGGCCCTAGTAAGATCATAATCAAGCTCTTCCGTATCAAAGCGATAAGTAGTTAACCCCTCATTATATAAAGTACTATATACTAATTTTATATCATTATCATTCTTTTCATATACTATCCAAGTATCCTCATCAATAGTAATGTAAGAACCAACACCTATTTTATTACTCTTTTCTTGAATTTGGAAAGGATTGTCTTTAGTTCCATCTCCACTTAACAACACAGCTGAGTTCTTGATAGTAACCACTGGTTTCACAAAATAAGTATTATTACCTTCTGACGTAGAAATATTATTACCATTAGCATGCCAGACTTTATCACTACCTGAGGTTCCTAACCATACTAAATCATCATCAGAAGCAATATAAGTAGATTCATCTACTACACTGTTTAAAAAGTCATTAGCTGGTAATAGTTTAACATAAGAATCTAAATTAGTAGTACTACAAGTAAAATCATTAATGGTTTCCATCTTATCAGTACAAATAGTAGTTTTTACTAAAGAACTAGTATCTATTTGTTTAATAAACACTTCATTTAAATACTTATGAATATCAGAATTTATATAATCATTTCCTTCAAAATCCCAAGCCAAGATATTAATATAATCATCTAAAATTATTTCAAGAGAACCATCTGTATTAGTTCTAACTATTCTCCACAACATATTAGAATATTCAATATAATTATTAACCTCTTCCCCTTTATAAACATAAACACCATTTTCACGGTATATTCCTGGACCTTCTACTACGATTGGTGTCCCATGAATTAAAGCATTAGAAATCAATTGTGCAGACTCACCAGAGTCAGTTTTTGGATTATATATTCGATAATATTTAATTAATCGTCCACCATAAAAAATACAGCACCCTATTATAAAAGCTAAACTAAGTAAGCAAAAAATCGTTTGAAATATGCCTTTTTTCAAACGCCTTTTCTTTACTTTTTTACTACCCATTTTATCACCTGCTACTTCTTTATTAGGCTTAGTCTCTTTATTATCTATATTAGAAGGTGTCGCTGTATTTACAACTGGCACCTTTTCATCATCATCTAAATCTAATATCTCTATTTCGTCTTTATCCATCATATCACACCCAATTCTATTAAATTATAACAAAATTAATATAATGTTTCAACATAAAATGACAAAGAAAAAGTAGTAATTAATATCACTACTTTTTATAAAATAATGCCAAAAAAGATGAAAATCTAAATATAATTGAATCACTTTTATTAATAGCAAAGCTTTTACCTATTGCCTTACCACCAATTGTCATAGAAGCAACAAGTGCTGTTATGATAAGTGATACTATCATTAAATTCAGATTAAATTTAGTAGATAAAATCACTGCTATAGAAGCACTAGTAGAACCACTCACTATTCCACATATATCACCAATAACATCATTACAAAAACTAGAAACTTTTTCCGCATTTTTTATAAGTTTTACCGCTAATTTAGCCCCTCTTACATTTTTAGCAGCCATGGAATTAAAGGTTTTAGGATCAGCAACAGTAATACTTACTCCTATGATATCAAATAATATACCTAATCCAATAAACAATAAAATTAATATCAGACTAATAAAAATATTAACATTGGGAATAATAGATTCTGATAGTAATGAAAAAGTAAGAGATATAGCAAAAGTTATAGATGTTATTTTTATAATCCAATTATAATTTACTACTTTCTTGCTTTTAATAGGTTTCTTTCCTGTTTTATTTGAATACTTTTCTTTGTATTTCTTTTTCTTCATATACCCTCTAATAAATGAAATGGCAATTAATATAATAAACTTTGCGTCTTTAGGTCAAGTTGGATTTCCCTTATTCTTACTCTTCGTTACCAAACGAGCAGTTCCCTTTTAAAAGAATAAATAGTAAGTTGCCTTATCTATGACTTGATTGCCACTTAGTACGCACTGCAATCTTATATTAATCTACACCCTAGGAGATTTCCTCAACAATACCCCCTATTATTATGCTTTTTTGCAATAATAGTTTCAAGTAGCAATACTTGTTATATGCTGTACACCATATAACAAGCTGTCTCTATCCCCCATTATCACTCAAGCCAAGCTACTCTATCCATAGCTTTAGCCACAAGATAGGTTTAATCCTGGTTCGTAAAAACACTTAATCGATTCTCACAAAGACAGGTCTCCACGTAAAAATGGGTCGGAGTCGTATGCCGTTACGAGCGCCCATAATCACTTCAAATCCAGCATTCACCCTCTACTGGGCGTAAAAAGCAAACACCAGACGTTTCATAGTTATGCTCTTTGACGATATTTTACCCTCGCCTTCATAATAAATGTATCGACTAGGATAGTGCGCCATTTCGTGTACATTATATCATTACTATTAAAAAAAGTCAAAGGAGATGAAATGT
>CALVKH010000053.1 GCA_944332575.1 uncultured Bacilli bacterium
CTAGAGAAAGAGAGATGGTATTACTAAATTTTGGCTTTATCGATAATAGAATTTATACGCAAGCAGAAATAGCAAAAAAATTTGGTATTGCAGCATCTTACGTTTCTAGAATAATACAAAAAAGTTTAAAGGTAATGAAACGAAAGTTAGAATCAAATGATTTCAATTCTCCTGTTAATAATGATATTATATCTAAGAGTGATTACCAAGAACTTTGTAATGTATGTCGTAGTGTTGATTTTCAAAAAACACTAGAAGTATTATCATTAGAAGAAGCTATTATTGTTTATTTAAAATTAGGATTTATTAATGATAAGCATTTTTCTAATCGAGTTGTTGCTAATTTGTTAGGCATGAAGGAAGATAAAGTATTTGAATTAACTAATAAAACTTTTTTAGAACATAAAGAGTATATAGATAGTATTAAACCTATAGATAAGAAGAAAACTTTAAAAAGAAATTAATAAAAGTAATTTCTTTTTTTGTTGTGTTAAAATTATTTTTTTCGACAAAAGTCGATTATCACTTTTTGTATGATAATAGTGGTGATAATATGAATAAAAGATTTTTTGCATGGGTGGGTATAGCTATTTTATCAGGTTTAATAATGGGAAATATATTTTATAAGCAATATGAAAAAGAACAACATTTAGATAATGATTATAATTCATATTTATTACAACTTGGGGTGTATGATTCTAAAGAAGATATGAATAAAGCTTTAGAATCAGTAGAAAATTATATGGTAGTAGAAAAAGATAATAAATTTTATGTTTATTTAGGAATTAGTACGAAAAAGGATAATGCCGAAAAAGTAGCGGACGTGTTTAGTAAAGAAGATATTAATGTCTCGATAAAAAAAACTGTTATTGATAATGTGGAATTTATTAGTAATTTAGAACAATTTGATATATTATTAGATAATGCTTCTAACAGCGAAGATATTAAGTCTATTAATGAAGTAATATTATCTAGTTATGAAGAAATGGTTTTAAATAATTAGGAAATAGATGAAAAAAAGTTAATTATTTATTAGGTGGTTTATATGAACTATTTAATAAAAGATATTAAAAAAGAGGAACGTCCCAGAGAAAGATTTATCAAGTACGGAGTAGAATCTTTATCCAATGAAGAATTGTTATCTATTATTTTAAAAACTGGAACTAAAGATAGATCAGTAAAATCTTTAGCGATGGATCTTCTAAATTCTATTGATAATATTAGTGAGCTGAAAAATATTACAGTTAATAAGTTATTATCTATTAAAGGAATAGGAGTAGTGAAAGCAATTGAGATTATATCATCTATTGAACTTGGAAGAAGAATATATATTGATAAAAAAGTAATGAAGAAAAGACTTACTAATCCTCGTGATATATATTTAGAAAATAAATATTTATTTTTAGATAAAAAACAGGAATATTTTTATTGTTTATATCTAAATAATAAAAATGAACTTATAGAAAGGAGATTATTATTTATGGGAACAGTAAATAAAAGTGTGGTACATCCAAGAGAGGTCTTTAAACATGCTTATTTAACGTCTGCTTCAAGTATTATTTGTATGCATAATCATCCTAGTGGTGATGTGATCCCATCTAAAGATGATATTATGTTTACTAAAGCTTTAGTAGAAGTAGGAAGAATTCAAAGTATTCCGGTTCTAGATCATATTATTGCTGGCAATGATAATTATTATAGTTTTTCTGATAATGGAATTATATAGGGGAAATCATTATGAAAAAAATAGATCTTAAATATCAATTAATAGCATTTATTATAAGTGGAGGAATTCTTTTTTCTTTACTATTTTTTTCTATTAAATATAATTGGAATTATTCTTTTATTTTAAGAGATATTTTATATTTCCCTATTAATATAATGGTTCCTGATAATAATCAAGAAATAATATTAGAAGGACGTGAGTTAGAGCTTCAAAAGGAAGTAAATGAGTTAAAAGAAATATTAGAAATAAATAATAGTTTAACTGATTTTACTTCGGTAAATGCTACTGTTGTTAATAGAAATACAGCATATTGGGATAGTTATATTACTATTAACAAGGGTAGTAATTCAAAAATAGAAGAGGGAATGGCTGTAATTGATGGTAATGGATTAGTAGGAAGAGTTGAAAAAGTAGGATTTACTACATCAGTGGTTAAATTAATTACTAATAATTCTAGTAATAATAAAATATCAGTAAAAGTATGGTCCAATGAGGAAGAAATTAATAAAGTTCTTACTATTGATGAAGATAATAATATGATTATCTCTGGAATTGATAATAAATTTAATTTAGAAGTAGGTTCTTTGGTTACAACTAGTGGTTTAAGTGATATTTATCCTAGTGGAATAGTTATTGGTTATGTTACAAAAATAGAAAACGATAAATTTGGTATTAGCAAAAGAGCTTATGTTGAACACAAAAGTAATTTAGATAATATAAGATTTGTATCAGTATTAATAAGGAGTTCCGAATGAAAAAATATATAGTATTTCTAATTTCGATAATTATTGATGGATTAATACCTAATATTACTTTGTTTAATTTTAATAATATTACTTATTTTACCCCATTATGTACTGTGGTTAGTTTAGTATTTTTATATAATGATAGAAAAGATTTTATAAAATTATGGTTAATGTCTAGCCTTATCTATGGATCTTTATATATTCACAACTTATTTTTAAGTTTTATTCTTTTTTTTGTTATCTTACTTGTAATAAAAGGATTAAAAAGATTATTTACGGATACTCTTATTATTAATTTGATCGAAGTTATATTAGTAATTTGTATATATGATTTTATATTTTTTAGTATTCATTCTTTAATTGTTGTTAATCATTTTATTTGGAAAAATTATTTTTATAAAATACTTCATTCTATTATTTTTATTTTTATCTATGGAATTATACTTTTCTTTGTTTTTCCTAAAAAGAGTTCTAAATTAAATTATTAGTTAATAATGTTTAATGGGTGATATTAGTGGAGGAGTACAAAAGTTTAAGTAAATTTTATAGTAAAAAAAATAATAATAGTAATAAAAAGAATTATAAATTTTTATATAAAATTATTACTAAGATACTAATATGTTTAATTATTTTTGTTACGCTATTAATAGTAGTAAAAGTAAAGCCGGAATTAAAAGATAAAATCTATGATTTTGTTTATGAAGATCAATTTTCTTTTTCGTATGTCAATAATTTATATAAAAAATATTTTGGGGATATTTTACCGTTTGAAAATATAGTTCCAAATGATGAGAAAGTATTTAGTGAAAAATTAGAATATGATGAAGCTAGTTTATATAAAGATGGGGTCGCTTTAGAAGTTAATAAGAATTATTTGGTTCCCATTATGGAAAGCGGCATTGTAGTATTTATTGGCGAAAAAGAAAATTATGGTAATACGGTTATTATTCAGCAAATAGATGGAATGGATGTTTGGTATGGAAATGTAAATATTTCTGATATAAAAATATATGATTATGTTCAAAAAGGTACTTTATTAGGAGAGGTAGTAGATAATAAACTTTATTTGGTATTTCAAAAAGAAGGGAAGTATTTAAATTATAAAGACTATATCTAAAAATATCTATGTTCATCCGTTTTTTTGGACAATAATAATTATTAGTTTAGCTTCAGGACTATTTAAAAATATTATTTTTTTTACAAGTATTATTTTTATTCATGAATTAGGACATTTCTTAACGGCTAAATTCCTAAATTGGAAAGTCGATAAAATATATTTTTATCCTTATGGGGGATATACTAAATTTAATGATGACTTAAATAAACCAAAAAAAGAAGAATTATTGATAATGATAATGGGACCTGTTTTTCAGATTATTTATTATTTATTAATATTTAGATTTTTAACTATGAATGAACTAGAATTATTTAAAAATTATCATTATTCTATTCTTTTTTTTAATTTATTACCAATTTATCCACTAGATGGTGGAAAACTATTAAATATTATTATTAACTATTTTATTTCGTTTCGAAGAAGTTTTAGATTAACTATTTTTATTTCTTATATGTGTATAGTTACCATAGGTTATTTTTTTATATATAAAAATATTAATATTTCTTTTAGTATCTTTTTAATAGCACTCTTAGTAATTTGTAAATTGACAAATGAGTTAAAAAAAGAGAGATTTTATTTTAATAAATTTTTATTGGAACGGCATATAAATGATTATAAATTCCCTAAAATAAAGGTTATAAAAGATTTACAGTATATGTCAAGAGATTATAAACATGTTATTTTCAAAAATGGAAAAACAAGAAGTGAAAAGGAAGAATTATCCAATTACTTTCGACAATAAAATACATTTTTTGTAAAGTTTATGTAAAGTGTATTGACTTATAAATAAGACATTGCTAGAATGAAATTACAGTAATGATAATAGTCGAGGGGGAAGTACTATGGATAAAGAAGATAAGAAAAAAAAGAATGAACAAAAAAAGAAACAACAAGTGATTAAAGAAAAAGATATAATCAAAGATAGTGATTATGAAGATTCTAATGAAGGAAAGAAGATCATTATAGTTGCTTTGATATTAGCTCTTTTAATTGGTGGTTTTGCTTATGTTAGAAGTTTAGAAAAAAATAAAGATAACGATGATCCAATAGTGGAAGAGCCAGTGGATGATGAAGATGATGATAACGATGAAGAGGAGTTACCAACAGAAGAAGAAACTAATAATGATACAGAAAACAACTATCAAGTAACTCCTACACCAAGTGAGGAAGTTCCAATTAATATTTGGGAAAGCTTAGAAAATGTTCCAACTTCAGTGGAAGCAGGTACAGTTATGTCTTTACCTACAGTAACGGTAGATGATAATGGGACTAAAGTAGAAGCGCTTATTACTTATAAATTTAGAAGTAATATAGAAGAGGAATATGTAACTGTTAGTAGTTTTGATACAACTAAAATTGGTGAATATTTAATTACTTATACAATGAGTTTTAAAGATGGTAAGGTAGAGACTAAAGATTTAGTTATCACAGTTAATGATACTGTAGAACCAATTATTAATAATGTTGTAGATGGAGAATACTATAATAGTGATATATTGTTAGATATTACTGAGTATAGTCCATATATTGTTGAGTTGAATGGTGTTATTTATGATGCTAGTAAACCAATAACTGAAGATGGTGAGTATACTTTAGTAGTGACTGAGGATAAAACAAATGGTAAGAGTATTACTGTGTCATTTGTACTTGATAAAAGTGTTCCTACTATTTTAGGAGTAGAAGATAAAGCATATTATAATAGTGGAGTAGTAATTGAAGTAGGTGATGATAATCTTTTAGACATTTTATTAACTAAAGATGGTGTAGAATATAGTTTTGTTAATGGTCTTACTAATATCACAGAAGATGGAACTTATCAAATAGTAGCATCAGATAAAGCAGGTAATATTAATTCATATACTTTTGTTATTGATAATATAGAACCAGTAGTAGAAGTTATTTATACTCCTAACAATGAAGAATTAACTAGTGAAAATGTATTAGTAACAATTACTTCTAATGAAGCATTACAAGAAGTTGAAGGTTGGGTATTATCAGAGGATAATTTAGCATTAACTAAAGAATTTAGTGAAAATATAATAACCACATTAGAATTAAAAGATTTAGCTGGAAATCCAGTTAATGTGGATATAATTGTTGATTATATTGATCACAATGTTAGTTATTCACCAAAATTAACTATTGAAAATTTAGTCGCTAATAAAGTAAAAGCTACTATCACATCATTAAAACAATTGATAATTAATGATGATAGTTGGATAGAGACAGTAGAAGATGGACTATATAAATATGAAAAAATATATAGTGAATCTGTAACTGAATTAGTTTCATACGAAGATTTAGAGGGAAATACTGGAACAATTGAGGTTAAAATAGATATTGAATTAAATGATTTATTTGTAACTTATCAAGAAGATCCAGATACTCAAAACGTAACAGCATATGTTACAACAGAAGAAGAAGTATTAGAAGTTCCAGAAGGATGGACAATAGATATTGAATATCAAGAAGGTTATAGATATTATAAAGTTTATACAGAAAATGTAGATTATGAATTAGTTGAATTTGTAACTGACAGTAAATATTATGTAGCAACTATAATTATTGATTCTATTGATAGAGATGCACCTGTGGCAACTCCTAGTGTTACTTATATAACTGAAGAAGAAGAGAAGAAGCAAGTAGTTATTACAGTTTCTGCTAATGAAGTTATTAATGGTATTGATGGATGGAGTTTATCAGAAGATAAAAAAACATTAGTAAAAATAATTGATAAACCAACTGTTGATGTTCCAACGGATGAACTAAATGAGAGCATTACTATAACAGATTTAAAAGGTAATGAGACTATAATAAGTTATACATATAATTGGAATTAAAAATTTAGACATCGAAAGATGTCTTTTTTTATGCAATATTGCTTTCATTTAAGCACACTCTAATAAATTTAACCTTATAATATAGTGGTGATATATAATGAAGAAAATTAATGATATATACAATTGTCCCTTTGATACTGAAATAAATGATATAAAAATAAATTCTAAAGAAATAAAGCCAGGAGATTTATTTGTATGTACGAAAGGTGTTAATACCGATCGTCATGATTTTATAGAGGAAGCAATAGATAATGGAGCCTCTTTCTTAATTGTAAAAAAAGATGGAAATTATAGAGTACCATATATTAAAGTTGATGATCCTAACAAAGAGTTATATTCATTATCCGCTAAATTTTATAATTATCCTGATCGAAAATTAAAATTAATTGGAATAACTGGTACGGATGGTAAGACGACAACAGCTACTATTATTAGAGATTTATTAGGTAAAAATAGTTGTGGTTATATTGGAACTAATGGAATAGAAGGTATGAACTTTAGTGACAAGTCTTCTAATACTACTCCTGAATGTCATCTAATATATAAATACTTATACTTGTTTACTTGTGAGGATTTAAAATATGTTAGTATGGAAACTTCAAGTGAAGCATTTTATCGTAAAAGGCTAGAACCATTTAAGTTTGATATAGGAATTCTAACCAATATTACAGAAGATCATTTGAATATTCATAAAACATTAGAAAATTATATTGATAGTAAAAAACAATTATTTAGGCAATTAAAAGATACTGGTGTTGCTATTTTAAATATCGAGGATAGGTATTATGATGAATTTAAAAATTTATCTAAAAACGTTCTTTCTTATGGCAAAAACAAAAAAGCTAATTTAGTAATTGAAAGTTTTGATGAATATAGTGATTATACAAAAATAATTTTTAAATATAAAAATAGAGAGTATGAAGTTTTAAGTCCTCTTTTAGGAGAATTTAATGTTTATAATTTAAGTGCTGCCATTTTATGCCTTATAGCTTTAGGTTTTTCTTTTGAAGATATTATTGGTAGAATTAGTAATATTAGTACTCCTTCTGGAAGGTGTGAATTTTTAGATTTTAATACTAATTATAAAATAGTTTTAGATTATGCACATACACCTAATGGGCTTGATAATATTTTGAATTATTTAAATAAAATTAAGAAGAATCGTATTATTACGGTGGTTGGTAGTGCTGGAGGAAGAGAAAAAGAAAAACGTAGTAAAATGGGAGAAGTAGTATTAGAAAAATCTGATGTAGTTATATTTACGATGGATGATCCAAGGAATGAGGATCCTAAAGAAATTATTAAGGAAATG
>CALVKH010000054.1 GCA_944332575.1 uncultured Bacilli bacterium
TTGCGAATAGATATTATAGATTATTCATATGTCTTTTTCAATGCAAGTTTGTTGCACTTCAAATTTAAATTAACATTTTATAAAAAAATTGACAAATTTTGTAAAAAGTGCTATAATACAGTCATCTTGAGAATTAGGGGTTCAAGATTTCAGGGAAAAGGGGTTGAATTAATATGAAACAATCATATATTTTTGAGTACCAAAATGAAAATGACTTTAGAAAGAAAGAACGAACTGTAAGAAAGTATAATATGTTAGCTTATAAAAAGTTGACATTTGAATATTATCCAGAATTAAGAAATGGTAATTTCTTGGGTGAATTAGTAGCAGTAAATAAAAAAGAACATTCTAAATCTTATGAATTAAAATTACCTACAGATGAGTTATTTGCAAAAGTTCATGGTGATATTCGATTACATTATACTGTTTATGAAGACAAAAATATTATTCTTCTTACAAATATTACTCCAGAAGGTATTTTAGAGGAAGGTCATAGAACTGAGCTTGGTACTTATAAAGGAGTTATGATTTCTAAGTCTAATCCAGAGAAGGATATGTTTAAAGTAAATTTATTAAATATGTTACATAAAGATTAGAAGCGAAGACATTGTTCTTCGTTTTTTTATTGAAAAAAAAGATGAATAGTTATATAATTTTTATAGAATAGGAGAGTAAATATGAATAAAAAAGGTTTTACATTAATTGAGTTATTAGCAGTTGTTATCATTTTAGGAGTAATTATGATGATAGCTGTTCCTAATGTTTTATCAATGTTAGATAGAAATAAAAAGGATACTTTTATAGAAAATGCCAAAACAATGATTACTCAAGCTGAATATACATTAAGAAGTAATACTGATATAGAATATCCTAGTACTGATAAAGCAATTATTTTAACACTAGAATATTTGAATACTAATGATGTTTCAGATTCTCCTTATGATACAGAATATAGTCCAACCAGATCATTTGTAGCTATTGTTAACGAAACAGAAGATGAGATTACTGAATATAAGTATTATGTTCATTTAGTAGCTTGTAGTGATATTAATTGTGCTAATACGGAGGAAAATTCTGTTAATCAAAATAGAGGAATTAATTTAGTTAGTTCAGAATCATTGTCAGGAGGCTCTCGTTTTGATTTAGTAGAACAAGGTCCTGACGTTAATACCAGCCTAGGTATCATTGATAGTAGTGGTAATATGACTAACAAGAGTGAAGTATTATCTATTTTGGGAGCAAGTGATATAGAAAAAGTTTTTTATGCATTGTCATAAAACTGATTGACTATAAATACCGGTTGTGGTAATATTTAATTATAATAATAAGGAGGATAAAAATGAAGAAGTTAAATAAAAAAGGGTTTACATTAATTGAATTATTAGCAGTAATTATTATTTTAGGAGTATTATTATTAATAGCAGTTCCTGCCGTAAGTAGATATATTCAAGAATCACGTGA
Organism: uncultured Bacilli bacterium; assembly: GCA_944332575.1. GTDB lineage: Bacteria > Bacillota_I > Bacilli_A > RF39 > UBA660 > RGIG3091. The sequence continues at coordinate 1,462 of CALVKH010000054.1, forward strand.
AGATACTTATGCAACTAACTTATCTAAGTTTGTTGATGCAGTTAGTCCAGAAGTTAACTCTTATAACAGCGAGTACACTTTTGCTACTAATCAATATTTAGTAGTACCTATTACTTGTTTAGAGTTAGAAAGAGGATCTAGTGAGGATTCACCATTTGGACCATATGATCCAATGAGATCGTATGTAATTGTTACTAGAAAAACATCTGGTTCAGGATTTGACTATTATGTAGCAGCATTAGATCAAACTGGATATGGTACTACAGTAATGAGAGCAGATGCCCTTGATGGTCGTAATTCAATTGATGACTTAGGTACAGCTACAGAAAGCGGTATTGATGCAATAACTTCTAGTGGTAGTGGAGGTTATACATTTACTATTAGCGATCTTACAAAAATAGGATATGCTGCAGATGCTTCCGTAACTGCTAAAGTTGCATTACCTAACTCTTGTACTTTAGGTTAATAATTAAAACTAAGTAAATATTTACTTAGTTTTTTTATTTTGTTAAAATAGTATCAGGTGATTTTATGTTAATCATAGGTTCTCATGTTTCATTTAATAGTAAAGATCAACTATTAGGAAGTTTATGCGAAGCATTAAGTTATGGAGCCAATACTTTTATGTTTTATACAGGTGCTCCTCAAAATACTATTCGTTCTAAAATAGATGATAATATTACAAAGGAAGCTTTACAAATAATGAAGGATAATAATATTGATTATTCTAAAGTGATAGTTCATGCGCCATATATCATTAATTTAGCTAATAATAAAGAAGATGATAAATATGATTTTTCGATTCGCTTTTTAAAAGAAGAAGTGAAAAGATGTGAACAATTAGGAATTAAATGGTTGGTTTTGCATCCAGGTAGTCATGTTGGTTTAGGAGTAGAAGTTGGAATATCTAATATAATTAATGCATTAAATATTATTTTAAAAGATACTAGCGTTACTATTTTATTAGAGACAATGGCTGGAAAAGGTACTGAAATTGGACGTAATTTTGCTGAAGTAAAACAAATAATAGATGGTATTGAAAATAAAAATAATATAGGAGTTTGTATTGATACGTGTCATTTAAATGATGGTGGATATGATATAAGTAAATTTGATGATGTACTAAATGAATTCGATAAAATAATAGGAATCGATTATATTAAATGTGTTCATGTTAATGATAGTAAAAACCCTTTGTCATCTCATAAAGATAGACATGAAAATATTGGTTTTGGTACTGTCGGTTTTGATAATTTGTTACACGTCATTTATCATCCAAAATTAGAGAATATTCCTAAGATTTTAGAAACACCATGGGTTGAACAAAATCCTCCATATAGATTTGAAATACAAATGATAAAAGATAAAAAATTTGATCCAGAATTAAAAAACAAGGTTATTTGTTAATCTTGTTTTTTAGATCTTTATAAAATTTGTATAAAGTATTGTAAGTACTAGGACGTAGTTTTTCTTTTAATTCTTCTAATAGCTCTTTAGGTTCACTATGATAGAATTCTTTCCAATAATTTTTAGCATATAAATATAATATTTTAGCTTCATCATCATTAACATCGATATTATAAGCTTTAGCGTACTTTTTAATATCTTCCTCTGTTAATTTATCCACATATTCTTTAATTAAAAATTCGTACATATATTTCCTCCAATAAAAATATATGCTATAAGTTTTAAAATATTATCCAAACTAATAATGGTGATTATTTGTGCGTAAAAAATATAAAGATAGAACTCTAAAAAACAAAATAGAAAATAGATTTAAGTTTATAGAAGTATTTATTGTTTTAATTTTTGGATTAGTAGTAGTATCCTTAGTAAAAATTATTGTTATAGATAGTGATTATTATACTAATGCTTTAGAAGAATTAACGAAGACGGTTGTTTATGGGGAAAGTGCACCAAGGGGAAGAATATATGATCGTAATTATAATTTATTAGTTGATAATAAAGCTGTCCCTACTATTTATTATAAAAAGCCTGATAAAGTAACAGCGAGTGAAGAGATTGAATCAGCCTATGAAATTTTAAAGCATATAGAAATTGATAGTTCTAAATTAACTACTACTAATTTTAAAGAATTTTGGATTGCCGATAATCCAGATTTAGCAAGATCTAAAATAACAGAAGAAGAATGGATTAAATTACAAAATAGAAAATTGACTAATATGGATATTTATTATTTACAAATATCAAGGATTACGGATGAAGATTTACAAGTATATAATAGTAAAGATAAAGATGCAGCTTATGTTTACTATTTAATGAATAAAGGGTATTCTTATGAGGAAAAGGTGATTAAGGATGAAAATATTACTGATTTAGAGTATGCTTATATTGCTGAAAATAGCGATAAATTAAACGGATTTGATGTTAAATATACATGGGAGAGAGTTTATCCGTATGGAGATGTTTTTAGAACTATTTTAGGAAATATTTCAGCAATAACAGCAGAAGAAAAGCAAAGTTATTTAAGTAAAGGTTATTCATTAGATGAATTGGTTGGAGTTAGTTATTTAGAGAAACAATATGAAGATATTTTAAGAGGTGAAAGAGCTACTTATTTAGTAGAGGATAGTAATGATTTATCTTTGATTTCTGAAGGAAAACGGGGTAATGATATTGTTTTAACGATTGATATTAATTTGCAAATGGAAGTAGAGAAAATTTTAACGGAAGAAGTTGTAAATATAAAAAGTGAAGCTAGTACTGAATATTACAATCATAGTTTTGTAGTAATTCAACAACCCAATACTGGAGAGATATTAGCTATGAGTGGTAAGCAAGTAGTATATAAAAACGGACAATTAGAAGTAATGGATTATACTCCGGGTATTGTTACTAGTCCTATGACAGTTGGAAGTATTGTTAAAGGAGCTTCCATGTATGTAGGATATAAAAATAATGCTATAAGAATAGGAGAGTATCAACAAGATGAATGTATTAAACTTTATTCAGTACCAGCTAAATGTTCATGGACTAATTTAGGTTATATTAATGATATAACTGCACTTGCTCAATCATCTAATGTTTATCAATTTAAAATTGCTATGAAACTAGCAGGTTTTGATTATGCATATAATAAAAAGTTTGTAATTAATAATGATGTTTTTAAAAAATATCGAGATACTTTTAATGAATTTGGTTTAGGAGTAAAAACAGGAATTGACTTACCAGTGGAAAGTATAGGAAACGTTGGTAAAAATGATAGTCCTGATTTATTACTTAATTTTGCTATTGGACAATATGACACATACACAACTATGCAGTTATCACAATATATGAATACTATTGCATCCGATGGTAAAAGATATCAGCCACATCTTTTAAAAGAAGTATATTATTCAAGTGATAGTGATGAATTGGGAAAATTGCAGTATAAAGTAGAACCCAAAATTTTAAACACTTTAGATAATATTGAATATATAAAAAGAATTCAAGAAGGATTAAAAGCAGTGGTTAGTTATGGAACTGGTGTTAATATTATGGGATATATTGATAATCCAGCGGGTAAAACAGGTACTAGTGAATCTTTTTTAGATACTGATGGAGATGGGAAAGTCGATACGGAAACTCTTTCTAAAACATTTTCGGGTTATGCTCCCTATGATAATCCGGTAATGACTTTAACAGTAACCTCTCCCGATTTAGTGAATCCTAATAGTAATAGTAGTTATATGAGTTATGGAAATAATAGAATTTCAAGGAGAATTGCCACTAGATTTTTTGAATTATATAATAACAATTGACAATTCATAAATTAATGATAAAATAAACCTCACTAAAAGGAGGTTTATTTATGTCTAGAACAGATGATCTTTTGCAATCCATTATTTATCGATTAAATGATTTAAATAGTACAATGAATTCAAGAGCACAAAGTGAATTAATCGAAGCTCTTAATTTAAATACTATGGGTATTTTTTTACAAGAAGGATTAATAACTAGGGAAGAAGTAATGGCTTCTAGTGAGTTTAAAAATTTTAAAGTAAAAAAGCTTGGTAGAAGATAATTATTAATTAACTTCAAAGGTAGTGTCATCTATAAATTTATAATTAGTTTTATATTTTAAATTTCTAATTAGACGAAACATAGCTTCGTCTTTTTCTTTGGCTTCAATCATGATATCTACATCATAATTTAAATATTTTATTTCCTCAATGAAAGTTATAAAATCATCGGCATTGATATAGTCATGATGACTTCTTATATCTTTTTTAGTTTTATTTTTAGGCGAGGAGAAATGTACTTTTGGATTTATTGTTTTCCAAGAATTAAAAATTTGTTCATAATAATTTCTAATATTTATATTATCATTATTACAGATATGATGATGATAATCTAAAACAATTGGAATATTTAATTTTTTACTTATTTCTAAAGCATCTAAAATATTAAATATTTTGTCATCATTTTCAATAGCAATACATTTTTTAATATGATTAGGAAGTAGATTAAAATTTTTTATAAATCTTGCTATTGATTGTTTTTTGCCAAATGTATTACTTCCTATATGTAATATAATAATTTTATTTTTTATATTAAGAGATTCTAATAGATTATACTGATATTCAAGAATTCTAAAAGTGTTTTCTACAACTTCTTTTTTTGTACTATTTAAAACGGCAAACTGATTAGGATGTAAGTCTACTCGCATATGATTATCATTGATTAATTTGCTTAATTGAAGAAATTCATTTGAAAATTTATTCACATAGTCAAAATTTATATCTTTATGATCAGCAAGTGGTATTAAATGTGAAGTTAATCGATAAAAATGAATGGAATTTTTGATATTGTAATTAAGAATTTTGTCTAAATCTGTTAGATTTCTATTGATTACTTCATATATTTTATTAATATCTTTATTTTTTTCATAATTGGTATAGTTTAAAGCATGTGATGAAGTAACATTATCTAAGCTTTTACTAATGGCCACATATCCTAATCTTATTTTCATATTATCACCATTATTAATATACCCAAACTATTATTTAATTAACATTTATCTTTGTTTTTCTTATATTAATAGATAAAATTAGTAAAAATCTTTTGCATTTTTAAAAAAATTTGATATAATACCAATAGAAAACGAGGAGGGATAGTATGGCAAAGGTTGGTAATAGACAAAGAAAAACTCTAGTTTGTACAGTTTGTAATGAAGAAAATTATCGTACTGAAAAGAATGTTAAGAATACAACAGATCGTTTAGAAATTAGTAAATATTGTGCAAAATGTCAAAAACATACAACTCATAAAGAAAAGAAATAATTACAACTAGAAAGGAGATAAAATATGATTAATGTTAATGATTTAAAAACAGGAATAACTATTAAACTTGATAATAATATTTTTCAAGTATTAGAATTTCAACATGTTAAACCTGGTAAAGGTGCTGCTTTTGTTAGAACAAAATTAAAAAATTTAAGAACAGGAGCAACAATTGAACATACTTTTAATTCGGCTATTAAAATTGAAACTGCAAGAATAGATAGACAAGATATGCAATTTTTATATTCTATGGGTGATGTCTATTATTTTATGAACATGGAAGATTATAGTCAAATAGAATTAAATAAGAGTTCCCTTGGTGATGATGTTAAGTTTTTAAAAGAAAATATCAATGTCACTATCGTTTCTTATGAAGGAGAAATCTTAGGATTAAATTTACCAGATAAAATAGAAATGAAAGTTATCAAAACAGAACCAGCAGTGAAAGGTAATACTACTAGTAGTGTTATGAAAGATGCTACATTAGAAACTGGTATGGAAATAAAAGTACCTATCTTTATAGATGAAGGAGAAACTATTATCGTTTCTACTAAAGATTCACAATATGTATCAAGAGCATAAATTTATGTTCTTTTTTTTTATTATTTTCATAGTATTCATTAGGGAGGACTTTTATATGATAAATAAACAAAGTTTATGGTTTTTAACATTATTTAGTTTAATATTAGTATTAAGTGTTTATTATATTACTATGCCAAATGAATTATTATTAACCAATAATAATTTATATGATCAAGAAGAAACAGG
>CALVKH010000055.1 GCA_944332575.1 uncultured Bacilli bacterium
AATTCTTTAGAATAGTTAAATAAAGTACAAATTGCTTCCCAATTATCTTCCCATACTTTTAAACTTGTTGGATAAATGGAATTCCATTTTTGTTTTGCTTAACTCTTGAATATTCGTAAATACTACTTTCCAATTCGATTCGATACTGGATGTTCCATTAATATTTAGTGTTGTACTAAATGCTGCAAATCCTATTGCCATGATACATACCACTATACACATTATTCCTATTACGATATTTTTTTGCTTCATTTATTTACTACCTCCATTATCATTCTTCCTATATTTATTCTATCAAACAATGCCTTGCTTTTAAATACTCCTCCCCACTATAAATCTCGATAAAAAAAAAGAACATTGCTGTTCTTAATACTTCGATACATTTTTTAAAAATTGTTTACTACGTAAGTATAATCCTGTATATTCATCATAATACTCATCTAAAAAATTATTGATTTCTTTCATAGTATCGTAATGAAGATCAAGTTTACTAATTTTACTGATATCTACATAGTAAAACATTCGCATTAACTTAATCATTCTACTACTAAATATGGGTAAATCATTACAACAATTTTTACATAAATAACCACCATATTTACCACTAATGGTCACAATATCTTCCGTATTACCACAAATACTACATCCATCTAGTTGTAATCCTATTCCTAAATAATCTAAATACTTTAATTCAATAATATTAGTAATAACTGCTGGATCAAACCCTTCATTTATTTTTTCTAATGCATGTATAAATAAATCATATATTTCGCTATTGTTATTTTGTTTATATACTTGTTCTGTTAATTCTAATAAAAAACTAGCATAACTTATTTTATAAATGTCTGTTTTTATTTTACTAAAAGTATCTTTTACATCTACACTAATAAGAGTAGATAATCCATCTTTTTTATAATAGATATGAAAATCACCATAAGTAAGTTTACAACTTACACTACGAAGACGACTTTTTATATTTCTACATCCCTTAGAAATAACACCAATAATACCTAGTTCTTTCGTTAAAACATTAATTATTTTACTAGATTCACTATAATTAGTCTCACTTATTACTATTCCCTCTATCTTTTTGATCTCCACGTGCTACCACCTCTAATTTTTGTAACAATAAAAAGTATTTTATATCTCCTGTCCTCTTAAATAAATTCCATAATAAATCTTCCATTTTATCACCTATTTTATAGTGATATCAATAGAAGATTTTTATACTTATTCTAATTCATTTAATCCAAATTCTGTTAAATACTTGTCACGATCTTTCCAATTATCGATCGTCTTAACATAAGTCTCTAAGAAAACTTTCTTTCCTAAGAATTCTTCGATATCTATTCTAGCACTAGTCCCTATTTTCTTTAACATTGATCCATTCTTACCAATAATAATCTTTTTTAAATTATCTCGATCTAAAATAATTAAGACTCTTATATGAATAGATTTTTCTTCTTCCGTATACTCTTCTACTAAGCAAGTTACTGAATGAGGGACTTCTTGGTTAGTAAGCCTTAATACTTTCTCTCTTACTATCTCAGCTATAATAAAATTTCTACTAACATTAGTGATATCTTCGTCACTATAATATTTTACATTATCTGGTAAATATTTTTTTAATGTTTGAATTAGATCTTTCACATTATCGCCTTTTAAAGCAGAAATAGGAATGATTTCTTTAAAATCATATAAATCTTTATATTCATTAATTAATTCTAATAATTTATCTTTTTTAATCCTATCCACTTTATTCATAAGTAAGATAACTGGTTTATTTAATTCTTTTAATCGTTCTAATATGAAAGCATCTCCCTTACCATATCCTTTTTCGACATCAATTAAAAACAAAATAATGTCGACATCATCGATCATGGTATATGCTTTTTTATTCATAAGTGTTCCGAGTTTATTTTGAGGTTTATGAATTCCTGGAGTATCTATAAATATTATCTGTGAATCATCATCATTATATATTCCTTCAATGATATTTCTAGTTGTACCACTAACATCGGAGGTAATCGCTATTTTTCGCTCTAACAAACTATTTAATAACGTACTTTTTCCAACATTAGGACGTCCGACTAAACTTACAAAACCACTTTTCATTGTAGATTATCCTCATTAAATGGATAAGGACATAATTCACTTACTGTTTTGACTAATGTCTCCCCTTTAGGATTCATCATAATAATTTCTTTGTCACTTTCAAAAAATTCACTAATTACTTGACGACATACAAAACAACATGTCCCTATCTTATCGCTATCACACATAACATATAATTTATCAAAATCACATTTTTTTACTCCATTTGCTATAGCATTAGTAATAGCAACTCGCTCTGCACAGATAGTAGCCCCATAACTAGCGTTTTCTATATTTACTCCACTAAACTCTTGTCCATCTTTAGTAACTACAATAGCTGAAACTCTAAAATGAGAATACGGGCTATAACTATTATTTAATAATCTAAGTAACTTCTCTTGCATAACTCCTCCTTAAAATAATTCAAAAAACTTAGGAACAAAAATGATTAAACCAATGACTAGCGCTACTATGGACATAACTAATACGGCTCCAGCGGAAGTATCTTTAGCTACTTTTGCATAGAAATTATAGTCTGTTGTAATCATATTAACTACCGCTTCTATCGCTGTATTTACAAGTTCTAAAGCAATAACTGCTCCAATTAAGATGAAACATATTAACCATTCTGTATAACTTATTTGAAATATTACTCCAGCTAATATAACAAATACTGCTATATAACAATGAATTACCATATGGTATTCCGTTGAATATGCACTTTTGATTCCATCCCAAGCTCTAGCAAAACTTGAAAAAATATTTTTCTTTTTATTTACTATATATTTTTTATCTTTGTATTTTTTATCTTTCGATGCCATAATGAGATAATACCTCCTCTTGTTTTTTAAACATTATTTTTTCTTCTTCTTCACTCATATGATCATATCCTAATAAATGTAGTAACCCATGAATTGCTAAGAATGATAACTCTCTTTTAAAAGAATGTCCATAATCTTCCGCTTGTTTTAAGGCTTGCTCTAAACATATATAAATATCTCCTAATACTCTATAATCTTCTAAATTAAAAGTATCATCATCTTCTAATGCAAAACTAATAACATCCGTTACTCTATCTATATTACGATATTCTTTATTTAGTTCTCTTATTTTATTACTATCTACAATAATAACATTAAACTCTCCAGAATCCAGTTTTTCATCTTGACAAACATTCTGCAACAATGCTTTTAACTCATTCAGTTCCTTATCCAAATTACTACTAGTCTCATTAAATACTTCGATATTCATTACAACCTCCAAATAATATATACGATCATGAAAACAAAAACCATTACTGATATAATATCCAAAAATAATTTACTCTTAAAAAATTTAGGTAGTACATCGCTTAACTTGTCCAAACTACGATAGAAAAGAAAACCTAACATACCTCCAGTGACATTTAGCAAAATATCATCCACATCAAAAATTCTCCCTATCATTAATTGAGTACATTCAATAGAAATGGATGCTAATGCTACTAATATAAAAGCACTTAAAGGTTTCTTTAAGTCCGCATATAAGGTTGCAAAAAAACCATATGGAACAAACATAATAACGTTACCAATAATATTTTTAACAAACAAATGATCCCCAAAAGAATATCTAAATATCTCTTTAAAAGGTATAAAATTATTTCCTGATACCGTATTTATATCTTGAAATGTTACTACTTGGAACAAACATAAAATATACAATACAAAAGTAAGTAATAATATTTCTTTATGTAAAACAAACTCTTCCTTCTTTTTATATAAATAAGCTATTCTTACCGAAGCAATTAAAACCATTGATATAAATAACATAGGCCATGTCATTTGTAATACATCGCCTAAAGTATTATCTAATGAAGTTAATATATCACAACTCATCATTTTAATCACCCCGTCGTATTTCCTTCAATATTTTCATCTTCTACATTCTCTTCAATCTTAGCATAATCTGTAATATTCTCGTATACCTTAAAAAATACTGTCACTATTATTGTACTATTATTTTGTTCAGTTTTCAATTTTTTTTCAAATAATATTTCTTCATCATCCTTTAACTGCAACAATAACTTTTCTCTAGCTTTCTCTATAGCTTTATCGATCGCTTCTTCATAAGTATATACTTCATCAATCACTCTTAATTCTTCCTCGTGATTAAAACTTAATTTGATCGGTAAAATATTATTTTTAAAGATAATATTTTCTTGGATTTTTTTCTCTTTATAAGGCCAAAAGTCAAATAAGGAATAACTATGACCAAAAAAACTAAAAGTTAAAGCATTTTTACTTTTTCCTGTTTTATATTCTTCACGATAAGTAAGAGGCATATCCACAGTTACCTCATACCACACTTCTGCATAAACATTTCCTGTTGCTGATACTTGATTTTTTATTTCTTCTTCCTTATTAATATTACCACTAATTATAATATCTCCTTTTTTAACATAATCATTTATTCTTTTTACTATCTCACCACGACTAGCATCAACATGCATAATAATTCCATCTTTTTTAGCAACTATATGACGTGGTTCTTCTTCTTTTGGAATATTGTTTATAATTCTCTCCTCTACCCTAACAATATACTTTATCCCTACTCTTTCTATTTCCATCCACTCTAGCTTCTCTTTATTATTATCTAATATATTTTTAACTATTTCTTCTTGTTTATCAAATGATAAAACAAAATTATATTTTTCTAAATTATAACGTTTTAATTCTTTAGAAATCAAAGTTCTAATTTCCTTCTTCTGATGCACTATTTCTACTTCAAAAATAATATTACTAAGACAAAATAATAGTAAAAATCCAACACAAACCGATAGAATAAAAATCATATTTTTCTTTAATAAATATTTATATTTATCAAGCCCATATAATTTAGTTAAAGTTATTTCATATATAGTTTTAATTTCTAATAATTTTTCATAGTTACTCTTATCTAATTTTATAAAAATACTCTCATTATCATAAGATATGTTTAATAGTTCAATTTTTCTTTTATACAGAGTTTTAATAAATCTTTTTACATCTTTTCCTTCTATTTTTACTTCATAAATACTATTAAACATAAGATCACTCCAATTCTACACTTTTAATTTCTCCTGTTATTAATATTTCGTTATCTAAAAGTTTATTTACGGATAAATTGTTACCTTTGATAATAATCATACCTTGTTGATATTTTAAAGATATTCTTGATTCTTCTAATGTAATAATATCTAGGTAATTTACAACGTTAATCTTATTTTTATAAATGTTAATTTTAAAACTATCATCATTGATATAGTCTTTTAGTCTATTTAACATTTTATCACCTATATAAATTTATGAAATAAGTAATATTTCCATTCCTCATAAAGAAAAAAACTCGATTTATCATCGAGTAATCTATATTATAATGTATTTAATTTTTCCTTTATTTTATCGCTTACTAATTTCATATCAGCACGTCCTTTTACTTTAGGAGTTACTTCGCGCATGATAGAGCCCATATCTTTAGAAGAAGTAGGTTTTACGGTATCAAATACCTCATTTAAAATTTCATCTATTTCATCACTAGTTAATTGCGTTGGTAAATATTCTTTTAATATTTCAATTTCTTCTTTGTTTTTCTCAATTAAATCATTACGATTTGCTTTTTCAAATTCTATAATAGAGTCATTTCTTAACTTAATTTGTTTTGAAACATTATCAATTAAAAGTTCATCGTTAATTTCTTTTTTATTATTAATAGAATCTAATTGCATAGCTCCCTTTACCATTCTTAAAACGGTAAGACGAGTTTGATCTTTAGCTTTCATTGCATTAATAATATCTTTATTAAATTTTTCTAACATATTATTCGCTCTCCTTAAAATACTCTTTATAAGTATCTATCATTTGGTCATTCTCTTCTTCTAAATCGCTATACTCTTTACTTTCTTTAAACGATATTGCAGAACCTCTTATTGCAATTGGAAAATCTTTCTTTATATCGTTATCATTATCAAGAATTGTATAACTAGTTATTTCAAATTTATCATCACTAACATCAATTGTAATAATACTAGCATTATTGATTTCCTTATTTAATAAAAACAAATTATCTTGTACATCATATTCTTCAAAAATCGTCCATAAGTAAACATCTAATTCATCATTATTAAGACGACTACCGAAATAATAGGTAGAAGCAAAAGTCATTCCTTCTTCTAAGTTACTAGTATTATTATCATTGATATATCTTTCAATGATTTCTTTTTCTTCACTAGTTAACTTACGATCAAATTTAAAAAAGTTTTGTCGTAGTAAAAAGACTCCTGTTACACATACTACAATTATTATTATTACTAATATTATATATTTAATTACCTTTTTCATTCCAACTCCTATTAAAAAGAGGACTAATCTCTATTAGTCCTATTCTTTTTACGTGCATTTTTTATTCCAGCTTTTTTAGCTTCTCTTCTTCTTACTCCTGGTTTATCATAACATTCTCTTTTTTTACATTCAGAAGGGACTCCATTTCTAGCTAATTGTCTATTAAATTTCTTAATAGCTAGATCCAAATTTCCTTTAACAGCCACTTGTGTCATTTGTTCTCCCCTCCTTCCGTCGTTACTACCAAAGATTATAGCATAACAATAAATATTATTCAACAAAATTATTTACAAAATCCAACAAAAAATGACATTTTTTACTAAAAATGTCATTATTTTTACAAATTTATTGAATTACATAAGGGTTTGAACTAGTTCCATCTCCGCTTGTTACCTCTATTCCAGATACGAGATTGATGACCGGGCGAGACCCATTACTGTTGTTCACGTTGTTGCCCGTCAAGTTCCCGTCCGCATTGACGTTCCACTCGTTAGCGTTAAAACCATTGAAGTTCCTAGGGCGCATTTTATAGCATTACCCTATATTTACTTTGACCTAACTTCCCGCCAGTGGCAAAGGGTTTTGCCACTGGTTTTGTCAGATTCTAGATGTTTTATTTTAACTTACTTTTATGATATACTCATTCCCTATAGTTCCATCTCCGCCTGTTATCTCTATTCCAGATTTCAGATTGATGGCCGGGCGAGCCCCGCGACCGCCGCGCACGCCGCCGCCCGTCAAGAGCCCGCCCGAAAGAACGTTCCACCCGTTAGCGCTAGAACCAAGGAAGGACCAAGGGGACATTGTCCAATAAACATCTCCTGTATATAAATAATAACTACTATTCGGTACGCTATTTACTCCTCCGGCATATGCTACTTCATCTGCTGTTATTAATCCTATTGGATAATCTAATGCTTTATTTCCTTTATCACTACTACTTGTTGT
>CALVKH010000056.1 GCA_944332575.1 uncultured Bacilli bacterium
TCTTTATCTTTATAACTTAATTTACTCATATAAAAACCTCGTTTCTCATGTCCAAGAAACGGGGTTCATATCATTTTGTTCCTTTTTATTTTATGAATTAACTTTTCTATAACTTACAAACATAATTCCTGCAATTAATATAGCTCCAACACCAATTAATATAATATTATCACTAGTTTCTGGAGATGGTACATCATCTTCACTAGCAGCATTTGGATCATATGTAATTACTTGATCGTCATATACTGCATTTTCATCATTTTCATCTGTTATTTTTACCCATAAATTATAATGTTTCACTTCTTTAATATCAGTAGTATCTAATTTTACTGTACTATCCGTAGATTCTACCCAATCATCTTCAACATAAGCTGGTAATAAAGCTTGTTTGCTCTTCTCATATTCCTCAAACTTTTTGTTATAGTCTTCTATAACATCTGGTTCAGCATCATCTGCTGGTCTATTTTCTTCTTCAAATTTTAAGTGTTCTTCGTGAATTGCCATATATTGTTCATAAACTTCATCAGTCATTTCTACATATTGATAATATAGCTTATATTCACCATAGCTATCATTAACTTGAATTTTTGATCCACTATATATCTCATCCTTTTCATTTAATGGGAAAGTAATAATCCTATCTGGATCAGTTTCAATGTCATGTGCATATACAGTTGGAATCATAAAAGCAAACGCAAAAACTAGTAATAAACTAAATAAACTAAACTTTTTCATATATCCTCCTTTATTCTAACAATAGCATATCATATTAATAAAAAATGTAAAGAAGAACACAACAAAAAAAGTGTCAATAGACACTTAATTTTACATTTATTTTATAGCAGTTATTTCTATTTTATAAACACCGTTAGGGCTTTCAACTTCCACTACATCCCCAACACGTTTATTCATAATTGCTTTAGCAATTGGACTTTCATTAGAAATTTTGCTCATGAATGGATCCGCTTCTTGGCTTCCAACAATTTTATACTCATCTGTTTCATCTTCATCATCGCAGTATTTAATACATACAGTTGAACCAAGTTCTACTACATCACTATTCTTTTTTTCTATGATTTCTACATTTTCCAACATTTTCTCTATTTTCTTGATACGTCCTTCGATCTCAGCTTGATCATTTTTAGCAGCATCATAATCAGCATTTTCAGATAAATCACCTAAAGCACGAGCCTCTTTTATTGCTTGAATATTTTCAGGACGTTTAACATTTATCAATTCATCTAATTCTCTTTTTAAATCTTCTAATCCTTCTTCAGTAAGATATATTTTCTTATCGCGCATCATTATCACCTCTTTTTTTTCATATACTTTTAAAATGATACTACAACAAAAGACTTTTGTCAAGTCTTTTTTGTTAACACCATTTTACTTCATTTTTTCATAACTTTTTATAAAGTAATCATCGGTCATACCGGCAATAAAATCGATAACTTTTCTCTTATTACTTGTATTATCAAGATACTTTCTATTCATGTTATTGATAAATAATGTATAAATATTACTATCTTTTTTAGTATATTCTAAATCACTCAAATATTTACTATATAATTTATTAAATGCATCTTTATAATATGCAAGTTTTTCTTTCGTATTAGCTTTCTTATATATTTTTTCATAATTAAAATCTTTAAGAGCAAATATAGATTTATAAACATCATCGCTTAATTTAATATAGGGTTTATTATAACTATTTTTTATAATATCCAAAATTATAATATTAATAATATCTTTATTATTATTTCCTAAAACATTAGTAATACTTTCTGGAATATCACTTCTTTTTAATAAACCTATTTGAATAGCATCTTCTATATCTCTACCAATGTAAGCTATAACATCAGAAATTCTTACTACACATCCTTCCAATGTCATAGGACGAACTTTTTTAGAGGATTCTATGCTTTTATAACAATCATGGTATTCCTTTAAGAAATCTTCTTTTGTTTTATTAAAGTTAGGTTCATATATATTATTCAATATTTCCCCATTATGGCATAATATTCCATCTAACACTTGAACAGTTAAATTCTTACCTAATCCATTATTATCAATATCTAAATAAGTCCTAACGCTTTGAACATTATGCATAAAATATTCATTTAATTCTTTTTTTGATATCTCATTTAAAATAGATTCTCCAACATGTCCTATAGGAGTATGACCAATATCATGACCTAAGGCGATTGCTTCAATCAAATCTTCATTCAAATTAAGACATCTTCCAATAGTTCTTGCCACTTTACTTACAAGTTGTACATGAACAATACGTTTTGATATGTGATCATTATCTAAAAAAGAAAATACTTGTGTCTTATCTATATATCTTGTATAAGAAATACTATGAATGATTCTATCTATATCTCTAAAAAAAGGTGGTCTTATGTCATCTTCCTCACTAACTAATCTAATAGCACTACTACTTTTGGTAGCATATTTTGATAATCCTTCTTCACGTTTTAGTAAGATACTTTTAATATCATTGTAATCCATATTACTTCACTCTCTTTCTTAACATTGAGTAAATAGGTATTTCTCCATCTACTTGTAATTTAATAATCTCTTCTGGATGCCTTGCAACACTAATACGATTCATATCTTCGTCATACATAGTATCAATAGTAAAAGAATAAACTTTTCCACTAGGTGTAAATAACTCTACTTCATCTCCTACTTCAAAATAGTTTCTTTCAACTAAAGTAACTATTTTCTTAGTTTCGTCGTAAGAAGTAACTAAACCTAAAAAATCTTGATTAGATACTTCTTGCCTACCTGTATAGTACTGATCTGTAAAATCCGCTTCATGATATAAATAATGAGCAGAAGTCTCACGATTAGCAACACGAGATAATATTTTCTCTTCTTTTATTAGTTCTTCTTCTGTTAATTTATTATGATAATGTAAGTCAATAATTCTTCGATAACATCCTATTACCGTTGCTAAATAATATAAAGAACGCATTCTACCTTCTACTTTAAGAGAAGTTACTCCAATATCCATTAAAGTACTAATGTAACGTGAAGCATTTAAGTCTTTCGTTGCCATCGTAAATTTTTGATCATTATTTTCTATAGTAAAGGCAAAACGACATACTTGACTACAACCACCACGATTAGAATCACGATTGGTTAAATAATTCGATAGAGTACACCTTCCACTATAAAAAGTACACATGGCTCCATGAATAAATATTTCTACATCGATACCAGTTTTATCAATAATATCTTTAATTTCACAAATAGATAGTTCCCTTGCTAAAACAACTCTGTCTACTCCTTCGCTTTTAAAGAAATTAACGGCTTCTATATTAGTTGTAGAGTTTTGTGTACTTAAATGAACTTCTACCTTAGGAAAATTAGTTTTGATATATCTAATAATAAATGGATCACTTACAATAAAAGCATCGATTCCAGCATTGGCAACATCTCTAATATAATCATTAACTCCTGAAATATCCTCATTATGAAAAACGATATTTAAAGTTAAATATACTTTCTTATTTAATTTATGAGCAAAAGTACAAGCTTCTTTTATTTCTTCTATTGAAAAATTATTTGCATTCGCTCTAAGGCTATAATCTTGTCCACCAATATATACAGCATCCGCTCCATATAATAAAGTAACTTTTAAACGTTCTAGATCTCCTGCTGGAGATAATAACTCAATCTTTTTTTTCATCTTTCTTCACCTTAAATATTGTTTTCTTATTAAAAAATCCAGTATCATTTCCTATGAAATGAATAATTTCTTGCATACTACTTGTACTATTTTTTTCTAAAATATCATTTACCAAAGATATTAACTTTTCTAATAATATATCTGAAATATGATTGCCATCAATGATTCCATAATCAAGCCCTGCATCATTTAACTCTTGTAGATAAGAGGTACCATTCATAATATTACCTTCTAGAATACAAGTTCCATCTTTAGTTTCAGTAATAATATAACGCTTATCTTTTTCTTCTATTATTTTAGGGGTATGATCATAGTCTTGATTCATACTTTCATAATAGTTCGTTAATAACTTTCTTTTAGAATGAGCCATAATAGAATGACCTATTACATATGTAAATAACTTCATTTTAGTGTGTTTTTTAATTTCAATCATTTCATCTTTGGTAATCTCACTGGCTAAAACTCCATATTTAACACCTTTATCATAATAATAATTACATGTATTATAATTAGTTACCATATGCGTTTGATGCCATACTAAATCATAATTAAATTTATGTTTATGATAAATAGATAAAATAGATAAATCATAAAATAATACTCCCTTAATAGGAATAGTATTTAATTCTAAAAGTATTTTTTCTAAAGAAGAAAGTTCACTATTAAAGATTGTTTTATTCATACTAATAAATATTTCTGTATTAGGATTTTCTTCTATTACTTTCTTTATTTCAGAAATAGTTACTACTGGATAATTAATAGAAAAGTTCTCTAAACCAAAAATAAAGGCTTTCGCCCCTATTTTTGTATATCTATCTAAATTTTCTATACTACTAGGAACAACTGCAATTTTCATAATCCACCTCAATTGATATTACTATTGTATCATAAAAGTTCCTAAATAGCATTAATAATTAAATTAAGTTATTCTAATAACATTAGATTTACTATTCCATAAAAATTTCGTATGGATTACTACTCGTACCATCTCCACTAGATATTTTAACATCAGATTTTAAGTTTATAACAGGACGAATCCATCCAACATTGTATCCAACATTACTTTTATTAAGTCGATTCCAATGATCATCACACCAAACAGAAGCAATTTCGTAAAGCATAGTATGGGGAGACATTGTCCAATAAAAAACATCTATGTATAAGTAATAACTTGTATTATTTTAATCATATACTCCTCCTGCGTATGCCACCTCATCCGCTGTTATTAATCCTATTGGATAGTCTAATGCTTTATTTCCCTTGCTACTACTAGAAGTTGTATATAAGTCATTACTTTGCGGGCAACTAAACTGTGGTATTTTATTATCCTCTAATCTATTATATGCTCTATAATATGAATTATTTGTTCCATATCCTAATCCACCAGATAAACTTCTATCTCCATAAAATCCTGAATCTCCTCCTATTGTTCCACTATTTTCTATATAATTAAAGGTTAACATAATACTTTTTTCAGTATCCCCTATATTCGTTACTCCACTTATTTCATATGTTATATTTGTATTTTCATCCTCTATTACATCAATATTATTTAATTTTGCTGGTATGTTCCCTTGATTAGATAATGTTATGGTATATGTTATACTTGAATCTGATGTTGGTAAATTAGAGTTCAATGTTACTGTATTACTTACATAAGTACTACTGATACTTGTTGCTCCATTACTAGTTGTATTTGTTACATTCGTTACTTTTACTATCCAACTTCTATCTATACTTGCTATTCCATCTAACTCTATATATTGACTTAGTGCTGCATATCCTAAGCTCATGACAAATACTACTAATACTATGGATAATGTAAATATTCTTCTTTTAGTGAAAAAATTCTTTATTTTCTTCACCATCACTAATCACTCACTCTATTTTATCTATCTTATATAAATTATACCCTCTCCCCCCAAAAACTTTCAAGATATTTGATAAGGATTTATTATTACTTGACATAGTATATTTTATACACATTTTAAATAAAAAATATAGGCAATGCCTATATTTTATATTTCATCATTTTTATGAAGTTCTTCAATTTTCTTTTCAATTCGCTCTCCATATTCAATGGATTCATCAAAAACAAATTTTAATTCTGGAGTATGCCTTATTTCTATTCTTTCACTAAGTTTACCCCTAATAAAAGAACTGGCCCTTTCTAAGGCTTTCATTGTCTCTTTTTTTCTAGTTGTATCTAACACTGTAAAGTATACTTTTGCATAACTTAAGTCATTAGTTATTTCACAATCAGTAATAGTTACAAATTTTATATCTTCATCTTTTATTTCAGTACTTAAAATATAACTTATTTCTTTAACAAAAGTACTATTTAATCTTTCTATTTTAACACTCATGTTGATTCCTCCTTAAATATACATATATAATACCCTTTTTTTATATCCATTGCAATAAAAAAGCAAGATTAATTATTTTTATCTTGCAAAAATTTCTTTACTCTTACTTTATTAGCAGTCTCAATTATCTCATCAGCCATATTTTCCATACCATATTTTTTAACATCATACATAAATCTTCTATTTGTATAAAAATCTAAATTCTCATCAATCATTGTATTTTCTAAAGAACTAAAACGAATAGCCCTATATCCAATAGGTAGTTTAGCAAAAGATGAAGTGCTACTAGAAAAATCATTTAGCAATTGTAAAGTTTTATCTTCCCCTAATGTTCCTATTTTATCTAATAAATCATTAACTAAAGAACCATCAAATCTTTGATACTGATTATTAAACTCTACTAAATCAGATAAATTTTTTCCTTCATTAAGTTTAATATGATTTAATACCATATCATAAACATTAACAAATTCACCTAACAAAATGCTATCTGCTGTTGTATTATTAGTTTTACTAAAGTCTTCCCACATTTGACTAAATAACCCTGTCTTTAAAACTTTTTCCATTAATTCTTTATCTGTAAACACTATATTACCTAAACAACAACTACGTTGAGCTAATAAATCTATATGATTAGGATCAGTTAAAAGTTCTATTACAACATCATCTATTTCAAGATATTGCATAATTAATGCTTCTTCTATTTCATCTTTCAGACTAATTAATCTTTCTTCCTCTTCATTCGTTAAATTTTCTTTTTGGCTTAATTCATTGTATTCTCTTAATAATATACGATGAGTTAAAATACTATTGTTATCTTTTTTGGCTAATTCTACTTTTGCTACTGCTCTTAATTCAGCAATATTTATCATTATTTTTCCCCCCAGCTGATAAAATAACAATATCACATATTACTATAGTTGTCAATTACAGAACAAAAGAATTAAGTAAACTTAATTCGCTTTGGTCGTCACCTTCCAAATTTCCTGCTTCACAGACTAGGTATCC
>CALVKH010000057.1 GCA_944332575.1 uncultured Bacilli bacterium
TCTATCTCTAGCTACCAGTTTCATAGCCTCTTTTTCACTATATCCTAAATTAATATAATTTTTGATATGATCAACTACATTAATATCATTGTAATTAAATATATCCTTATTTCCTTCAACAACTATAACAAATTCCCCTTTAATCTCACCATCTAATTCACTTATAACTTCATCTATATTACCACGATATATTTCTTCATATATTTTAGATATTTCTCTACTGATAGATATTTTTCTATTACCAAACACCTTTTTTAATGATTTTAAAGTTCCTATTATGCGATGAGGAGATTCATAAAAAATCAAAGTATACTTAAAATTTTTTAACTCTTCTAATTCATGTTCTAATTTTGAAGTTTTAGAATTTAAGAACCCATAAAATAAAAAATGAGTAGGTTCAATTCCAGATGTTATCAAAGCTGGAATTAATGCAGTAGCACCTGGTAATCCTATAACGTTATGACCTTTATCCACAACATATTCAACAGTTTTATAACCTGGATCACTAATAATTGGAGTCCCTCTATCAGTAATAATACCAACATCATAACCTTGATCAAGATACATCAGTATTTTATCTTTAACATTATTTTCATTAATGTTATTACAACTTATTAGTTTTTTTCTAATCTCTAATTTATTTAATAATAATTTAGCTATTCTAGTATCTTCGCAAAAAATAACTTCAACTTGTTTTAAAATATTTATTGCTCTTAAAGTTATATCTTCTAAATTACCAATAGGAGTTGGTATTAAATACAAAGCGTTTTTACCACTATAACTTTTTTGACTCATAAAAACCTCCTAACTAAAATATTTAAGCACTTCATTGCTGTATGTACCATCATTATTATGTGCTATAATTGAAGGCAAAATTTTTAATCCATGATTTCCTTCTTTTCTGCCTTCAATTAATACAATATTAGACTCTTCACCAATTTTTGGATAAATTAATTGAATTTTTTTAGGTTCTATTTTATATTTTTTAAACAATGTTATTAATTCAATTAATCTTTCACTTCTATGAACAATAGCCAATATTCCTCCATTTTTTAAATATAGACTGGATATTTTTATAATATCTTCAAGATCTAACTTTAACTCATGTCTTGCTATTGTTTTATGAATATCCTCATTTATTTTACTTTTTTCTTTAACTCTAAAGTATGGTGGATTAGAAACAATAACGTCAAAAAAACCATATTTAAAATATTGGCCTATATTATGTACATCATCATTTATTAATTTAATTTGATCTTGTAAATTATTTATTTGAATACTTTCTTGTGCAAGATCATAAATGTCTTTTTGTATCTCTATTCCAAATATTTTAGCTTTAGTTCTTGTTGATAAAATCAATGGAATAGGAGCATTACCTGTACCTATGTCAAGGATATTTTTAGTATCCTTATTTATAGTTACAAATCTAGGTAATAATACTGAATCAAGTGAAAAACTAAACCATTTAGGATTTTGAATTATTTTCATATTTTTATATCCAATTAAATCATTTATTACTTTCATATTCTTCTAAAGATATCTCCGTCAATACTTTATCGCTTGATTCAATAGTAAATGTCTTTTTAAATAAATTATGTGATACCACTTTTCCATTTATACCATTTAATTTTATATGACTACCTAAATCAGGATACTCTTTCTTCATTTCACTATATTGTTCATCTTCATAATTTAGACAACATAATAATCTTCCACAAATACCATTAATTTTACTTGGATTTAATGCAATATATTGATTCTTAGCCATGTTTATAGATACACTATTAAAATCTGTTAAGAAACTATTACAACATAAAAACCTTCCACAAGGGCCTAACCCCCCTATTTCTTTTGCTTTATCACGAACTCCAATCTGTCTTAACTCAATTCTTGTCTTATAAATAGCAGCTAACTTTTTTGCTAATTCCCTAAAATCAATCCTTTCATCAGCAACAAAATTATAAATTAATTGATTTTTATCTAAAGTAAAATAAGCTCCTATAAAATTCATATCTAAATTTAATTTCTTTGCATTTTTTCTAGCATCTTCTAATGCTTTAATACTTAATTTTTTGTTTTTTTCGTTTTGATCAATATCTTCTTTATTAGCTAATCGTATTACTTTTTTTAATGGGGTAGATAAATGTTTCTCTTCTATTGATTTTATATCCGTCGACACTTCACCAAATTGAACACCCTTTTCAGTTTCTACTACTACTTTATCTCCCTTCTTTAAACTTAAAGAATTTATTTCAAAAAAATATAATCTATTTGAACTTTCAAATTTAACTCCTACTACTTCATACATATTACTCAACTCCAAACATAGAGATCATTAGTTTATCTACTAATAATTTTAAATTAATATTATATTCTAATGAATCAATTATAAGAATAAGTCCTTTTATTCTTTTTTTTATATCAACTATTTTATTGTTTTTTATAATTTTGTCAAATGTTTTTTCTATTTTATCATCATTGTTAATTTTAAGCATATTTAACATTATTTTATCATATAACTCCAAAATATCTTTTAAAAACAATTGCAAATTACTTCTATCTTCATATTTTGAAAACAATTCCAACACATCAATAGATGCAACTAGTTTTTTATTTTCTATATTAGTAATAAACTCAATTGCATCACTATAATCATAATTTATATCATTAGAACTAGAGCTCAAATTTAAAAACTCACATCTTGATACAATTGTATCTAAAACTTTATTTTTATTTTCAGTAATTAATAAAGCTATAATATCGTCATCTGGCTCCTCTAAAAATTTTAACAAGGTATTTCCAGACGATTTATTTAAATTTTCTGCATTTCTAATAATATATATTCTTTTATTATTATATTGAGATTTCGTTTTAAATTCCTCTTTTAAATTTAATATTTGTTCTTTCTTTATCCATTGTCCATCAGGCTCAATTACTTTTAAATCAGGATATATCCCTTCAGCTATTAAATTATCGATGTTATTGATAGTTTCTTTTTTAGATAATATAATTTTAACTATTTTCATTACCATATTATAGTCTGAAGTTTTTAATAAATAAGCATGTCCAACATTATCAGTGTCAAAATATTTTTTAATTACATCATCAAAATCTATCATATAACCTCCTTCAAAATATCAATATAAAAGAAAAGACTAATAAAATCATTGCAGGTATATCTAATAAGGTTACTAATGCTATAGTTATATAATTAATAGGTATTATTAATCCAAATTTAACAGATATTAAATTGAAACTATATAAAAGTACTACTGCAAAAACTAATTTTTTTAAAACTTTTGTTATCATATTTTATCCCTCATTTCAATTTATGAGGATAAAATAATATTATTCAATTTCTTTTCTATCAATTAAAGCTCTTTCTAAAGTTAAAGAATCAATATATTCTATATCAGCACCTAATGGAATTCCACTGGCAATTCTTGTCACTTTAACATTTAATCCTTCTAATATTTTTTTTATATATAAGCTAGTGGTTTCACCTTCAATACTAGGTTTAACTGCTATGATTATCTCTTCAAAAGAAGAATTTTCAATTCTTTTTACTAATTTTTCTATTCCAATATCTTCTGGGTTAATGCCATCTAAGGGTGATATCAAATTATCAAGAACATGGTAATAACCTTTAAAAGAACCTGTTTTTTCAAATAGAAAAATACTTCTACAGTCTTCTACTATACATAATGTTTTATTATCTCTAGTATTGGAAGAACAAATGTTACATTTTTCCTCATCAGTGATATTAGAACAAATGGAACATTTATGTAATTTATGTTTTGCTTCGATAATGGATTTTGAAAAAAAATCAGCTTTTTCTTCGTCTATCGCCAATATATAAAAAGCTAATCTTTCTGCTGTTTTTTCGCCAATCCCAGGTAACAATTTAAATCCTTCAATTAAATCTTTTAGACTTTCTGGATACATAACTAAAATAAACCTGGGATATTATTAAATTTACCCATTTTTTCTTCTGTCATATCGTCAATCTTTTTTAGTGCTGAATTAATTGCTACCATAATCATATCTTCAAGCATTTCTATTTCATCTTCTTGTATAGCTTCTGTAACATTTATTTTTACTGATTTGATTTCTTTGTTTCCTTTTACTTCTACTTGTACTAAAGAGCTTTCTCCAGTAAATATTGTATTATCAATTTCCTCTTTTGCTTTTAGCATATCCTTTTGCATATTTTGTGCTTGTTTTAATAAAGCTTGCATATTCATAATTATCTTCTCCTTTTATTTTATTTCTATATCTACCGAATCAAACAATTCATATATCTTAGTGTCTATATTTTCTTGATGAATTATAGTTTCTTTTTCTATATTGTTTTCAGTAGATGTAATATATTTATCATCTATAATATTATATTTTTCATTACTATTTATTTTTTTTATGTATTCTTCTCTCGATTTTTTCCATTCTAAGTCTGAAATTGCTACTATATGATAATTTAATTGTAGATAATCATTTAATATTTTTTCTACTTTTTTATATTCTTCATTAAGTTTGTCAGCAAGAGAAGAATATAAATAGTTTATAACTACGTATTGATTACTAGCCACAACTGGTGCTCCATCCAATAAATTACATATGATAGCGCCATTTTCTTTATCAAAAGCATAATTTTTTAATTCTATCCACTTGTTTTTTATATTATTTAATTCATCTTTACTCGCATCAACAAAAGTATTATTAATTCTTATATTTTTAAATTCTTCATTAGAAAAGCTACTAATTGTTTCAGCTTTATCCTCTATAACAGCGGTAAAAGATTTTTCTTTAACATTATCTTCTGTTATATTAGCATCTTCTTTTTTTAAAAATATTTCCCGGGAAATATTTTTTGAATCACTCTCATTATTTTTCATAAAATCTAATAATCCTATTTCAAAGATTATCTTTTTGTTAACAGAACTATTTGTCATTTTATCATATATTGTTATCATTTCAGATAATAGTTCTTGCAATTCACTATTTTTTTCTTTATTAACAAAAATTCGATTATCTAATTCTTTAATTATATCTTCTAATATATATATTAAATCGTAATTACTTTGATATAAATTATTTATTTCTTCAATAGAAGCATTAATATCTTTAGAAAAAATTAAATCAATTAGTTTAATAATTTGTTTTTTAGATGGCTTATCACATACTGTTCTAACATCTTCTAATTCTATTTTATCATTACAATAAGAATTAATTTTTTCTAATAAACTTAAAGCATCACGCATACACCCTTCAGATGAAGAAATTATTTCATCAATTGCTTCATTGGATATCTCAATTTTTTCATTACTACAAATTTCTAAAATTCTGTTTTTCATATCAATAGGAGATATTTTTTTAAACTCTAAGACTTGACATCTAGATAAAATTGTAGTCGGGACTTTTTGAATTTCTGTAGTAGCCAATATAAATATAACATGTGATGGGGGCTCTTCTAATGTTTTTAATAAAGCATTAAAAGCTCCAATTGATAACATATGTACCTCATCAATTATATATATCTTGTATTTCAAAAATGATGGCACTATATTAATTTTGCTTTTTAGTTCTCTTATTTCATCAACACCATTATTAGAGGCAGCATCAATTTCAATAATATCTACACATTCTTTAGATAAAGAATTAAGACAAGATGCACATTGATTACAAGGATTTGTATTAATTAAATTTTCACAATTAACAGTACGAGCAAATATCTTGGCAATACTGGTTTTTCCAGTTCCTCTTGGACCAGTAAATAAATATGCATGTGAAATATTATTGTTATTTATAGCGTTTTTTAAAATTGTAGTTATTACCTTTTGTCCAGAGACTTCATCGAAATTAGAAGGTCTGTATTTTCTATATATTGCAAGATGACTCATTCAAATCCCTCCATGAATATATTGTAACACAAATTAAATTTGCAATAAAGTTTATTTTGCCCTTATAAAAACAAAAATATTAGAAATATATAAAATATTTCCCGGGAAATATTTTATCGAACAAAAATACGAACATTTTTTTGTGTTTGCTTATTATACATATTATGCTTTTTATATGCATGTTGCATTTATTATATAAATAGCAATATTTTAAAATTTATCATATTTTTATTTAAATAAAAAAAATGCACAATACATCTAATATTACAATTATCACTGTATTTAATATTAAATTATTGTTTGAAATTATTTCCCGGGAAATATTTTATCGAACAAAAATGCGAACTTTTTTTTATAATTAATTGTATGTATTATTCTGTTTATTTATTAAATTGATATTTTTAAAATAATAGCATTTTATTATTACACTAAATTTAAATTTGAGACTTACTATTTATTTTTTATTTCTATGGCATAAAATATTTCCCGGGAAATATTTTATCGAACAAAAGCATGAATATTTTTATAATTATATATATTTTTTATAACTATATAATCCATTAATATATTACATATTATTTTTTAAATCAAAATGTGTAACTTTTTATCTTTTTCAATATACATGTTGCATTTATTATATAAGTAGTA
>CALVKH010000058.1 GCA_944332575.1 uncultured Bacilli bacterium
TTTCTATTTGATACATTAATTGCCATAAATTCTCCTCCTTCAGTTAATAATACTTGCTTAATAACTTTATCATATTCTCGAAGAATAGTCAAATAATATTTTTAAAAAAACTAATTTGTGGTAGAATAAAATTAAAGAAAGGGATGATTAGATGTTTACAAGATTATACATTAAAACAAATTATTCCCTGTTATCTAGTTTAATTTCTATTGATAAGTTAATGGAAGAATGTGTTAATAAGAAAATAAAAAGTATTGCTATCTGTGATGATGATATGACTGGAGTAATGCATTTTTATAAAGAATGTAAAAAAAATAACATAAAACCAATTGTTGGGTTAGACTTAAAATATAATCATCATCACATTTTATTATATGCTAAAAATTATGATGGATATAAAAGCTTTATTAAGTTATCTACTCTTAGTAGTGAAAGAAGTATTACTAATAGTGATTTAGATAAATACAATAATGAAGTAATAGCAATATTACCATATGATTCTATAGATTTATATAATGACATAAAAGATATATATAGTGAGCTTTATTTAGGATATAGCAATAAAAAAGAAGAACAGGAAGTAGAAAAAATAAATAATAATATTGTTTTTATTAATAAGACTCTATATTTAAATAAAGAGGAATCTAAATATTTAAAATATCTTTATATGATTAGAGATAACAAAACAATTAGTGATGACATTGACTTTATTGATAATTATAATTATTTCTTATTTGATGAAGTAATAAATTTAAGTGATTCTTTAGGATTAAATAATTCTAACATTATTAGCGATAAGTGTAATTTAGAATTCCCTAAACCTGGCAATTTATTACCTATTTATAAAACGGATAATAATGATAGTGATGAATATTTAAAAAATCTTAGTATAAAAGGATTAAATAAAAGATTGGATAATCATATTCCGGATTCTTATAAAAACCGTTTATTATATGAACTTGATATTATTAAAAATATGGGATTTTCTAATTATTTTTTAGTTGTTTATGATTTTATTCGGTATGCTAAAAAAGAAAATATTTTAGTAGGACCTGGTCGTGGTAGTGCGGGTGGTTCTCTTGTTGCTTATTCTTTAGGAATAACAGATATTGATCCCATTCAGTATGATTTATTATTTGAACGATTCTTAAATCCAGAACGTGTTACTATGCCAGATATTGATACAGATTTTCCTGATATTTATCGTGATCAAGTAATTGATTATGTAAAAGATAAATATGGAATTAAGAATGTAGCAGGAATTATTACTTTTGGTACCATGGCGTCCAGATTAGCGATTCGTGATGTAGCTAGAGTCTTAAATATCAAAGGTAGTGAAATAGATATTTTATGTAAACATATTCCGGTAGTTACTAAGTTAAAGTTAAAGGATTTTTATAAACGTGATGAAGAATTTAGAAATATTATTGATAGTGATGAAAAGCTACAGAAATTATATGAAATTGCTTTAGTGATTGAAGGATTTCCAAGACATACTTCTATGCATGCGGCTGGAATTATTATGAGTAGAGTAGAATTAGACGAAGTAATTCCACTAGTAAAAAATAGTGATAACTTGTATCTATCAGGTTACTCTATGGAATATTTAGAGGAATTAGGATTATTAAAAATGGATTTTTTAGGACTTAAGAATCTTACTACTATTATGAATATTATTAGTGATATTGAAAAAAATGAACATATAAAAATTGATTTTTCTAAAATACCTTTAGATGATAAGGAAGCATTAAATATATTTACTACTGCCGATACCTCTGGAATATTTCAATTTGAATCTAGTGGTATGCGTAATTTCTTAAAAAATTTAAAGCCTACTACATTTGAAGATATTTTTGCAGCGATCGCTTTATTTAGACCAGGACCTGCTGTTAATATTGATTCTTATATCAGAAGAAAACATGGTGAAGAGGAAATAGATTATATTGATCCTAGCCTAGAAAGTATTTTAAAACCTACTTATGGAATCATTATATATCAAGAACAAATTATGCAAATAGCAAGTGTTATGGCAGGATTTTCGTTAGGTGAAGCAGATATACTAAGACGTGCTATGAGTAAAAAGAAGATGGATGTGTTAAAAAGTGAAGAAGCTCGTTTTATTACTGGTGCAATGAATAAAGGTTATAGTAAAGAGATAGCTAAAAAAGTGTTTGATTTAATATTAAATTTTGCTAATTATGGTTTTAATAGAGCACATTCGGTAGCGTATTCTCTAATTGCATATAAAATGGCTTATTTAAAAGCAAGATTTCCTAAGTATTTCTTTAGTAATTTATTAACTTCGGTAATAGGAAGTGAAACTAAAACTAAAGAATATATTAATGAAGTAAGAGCAAGAGGTATTAAAATATTATTGCCAGATATCAATAAAAGTATGGGATATTATACCGTGGAAAGTGAAGGAATCAGGTATCCTTTATCTAATATTAAAAATATAGGAATTGTAACTTGTCGTGATATTATTGCTAATAGAAGAGAAAAGTTTACTGATATATTTGATTGTATTTCTAAAATTGTAACTAGAAATGTTAATGAAAAAACAATTGAGACTCTTATTTTTGCCTCTTGTTTTGATTCTTTTGGGTATAATAAGAAAACTCTTTTAAATAACTTAGATAATCTTCTTAATTATGCTAGTCTTACTAAAGATTTAGATCCATCTTTAGTAATAAAACCAGAAATAGAAGTAACAGATGAATTTACTAAGGAAGTATTGATGGCTAATGAGAAAAAGTTATTTGGTTTTTATTTAAGTGAATATCCCACTACTATTTATAAAGAACAGTTTGAAACAGTTGATTTAAGTGAAGTAGGAAAATACTTCAATAAGACTATTGATATGTTAGCACTTATTGATAAGATTAAAGTAATAGAGACTAAAAATCACGAAAAAATGGCTTTTATTTATGGAAGTGATGAATCCACTACTATGGATTTTACGATGTTTCCAGATGTGTATAGTAAATATATGGATTTGGAACGAGGAGATGTCGTATTAATCAGAGGACGAGTAGAAAAAAGATTAAATCAGTATCAAGTTATAGTTTTAAAATTGCGTAAATTATCATAATATTGTTTTATTTAGAATATAGAAATATATTCTTTTTCTTAGTAAATTTAATAATAAAATATTTGTTTATCTTTTTACTCGTGATATAATGTTATTAGATCATATGGAGTGATAAAAATGGCAAAAAAGAAAAAAAGAAAAGAAGAGAAAAGTAAAAAATTTCCATATATGGTGGAACTTTATGGAATTATTCTTATATTATTATCAATATTGGGAATAGGTATGAATAAACCTCTAGGATTAGTTGGGAAACTTGCTAGGGCTTTTGCTGTATTCTTAGTAGGTTCATGGGATTTAGTACTTTTAGTGGCTTGTTTTCTAATAGGTGGGTATTTGTTAATCAAAAGAGAATGGCCTAAATTTCTTTCTACTAGAATGATAGGTATTTATATATTGGTAATGGGAATTTTAGTGTTTTCTCATTTAAGCTATGTTGAATTAAATAATGGAGAGTCTATTATTATTTTTAAAGAGACATTAAATAATCTTATGAATAATTTTGATTTTATTATGCATGATATTAGTTTTTCTCCCAGTGGTGGTGGGTTAATTGGATGTACTTTAGCAGTAGTGTTCGATAAATTATTTGATTATTCCGGAACTAAGATAGTAGCTATTGTGTTAATGATTACTGGCGGATGCTTGTTTACTGGAATATCTATTGTTGATATTGTTAAAAAGAGTATTCAAAAAGGAAAGAATATTTTACCAAAGAAGAAGAGCCATGTGGAAGATGATGAGGAAGAAATGGAACCTGCAGTAATTATTAATGACAATACCTCTAATAAAATGGTTGTATCAAGTATTGATGAATTGACTCATGCAAAAGAAGAAGATAATAAAGAAGAAGTAGTAGTTCAATCACCTACTGAAGTAGTGCAAAACTCTAATTATAAATTACCAAGTTTATCGTTATTAAATCCACCTAAGAAGAGTAAAAATAATAATAATCAGACTACTATTGAAAATAATATTGTTATACTAGAAAAAGTTTTGAAAGATTTTGGAATTATTGGTAAAGTAGTAGAAGTTAATAGTGGACCTAGTGTTACTCAATATGAAATGGAAATTCAAAGTGGAACTAAATTAAGTAGATTACTTAGTATCAATCGTGAAATTTCTTTAGCTTTGGCTAAGAAGGATGTTCGTATTCAAGCTCCTATTCCTGGTAAAAGTACAGTTGGAATAGAAATCGCTAATGATACTACATCTCCTGTTTCATTAAGGGAGATATTAGAGACTGTTCCTAGTAATAAAGCCAATAGTAAGTTGTTAGTAGCTCTTGGTAAAAATATTATGGGAAATAGTATTTATTGTGAAATCGATAAAACGCCTCACTTATTAGTAGCAGGTGCTACTGGTAGTGGTAAATCAGTATGTATCAATTGCATGATTGCCTCTATTTTAATGCGTACTAAACCAGATGAAGTTAAACTTATGATGGTTGACCCTAAAAAGGTTGAACTTAGTATGTATAATGGTATTCCTCATTTAATGATGCCGGTGGTGACAGATCCTAAAAAAGCTAGTGTTGCTTTACAAAAGATAGTTAGTGAAATGGAATCACGTTATGATTTGTTTAGTGAAAAAAATGTTAAAAATATTGCGACATATAACGAATGGGTGGAAAAGCAAAATGCTCACTTACCAGAAGATGCTAAAATTAAGAAAATGCCATATATTGTAGTTATTGTTGATGAGTTAGCTGACTTGATGTTAGTGGCTAGTAAAGAGGTAGAAGACTCCATTATGCGTATTACGCAAATGGCAAGAGCTGCGGGAATTCACTTAATTATAGCAACACAAAGACCATCAACAGATGTCATTACAGGTGTTGTTAAAGCTAATATTCCATCCCGTATATCTTTTGCAGTTTCCTCTAGTATTGATTCTCGTACTATTTTGGATATGATGGGTGCGGAAAAGTTATTAGGAAAGGGAGATATGTTATTTTTACCAATGGGTGAAAATGCTCCTCAACGTGTGCAAGGGGCCTATGTTTCCGATGAAGAGTTACAACGTCTAGTAGATTATACTGTATCACAACAAAAAGCTCAGTATGATGAGCGATTTATGAATTTATCCAGCGCTAAAGAGCAAGGTAATGCTGGTGGAGAAGTTACTACCGTGGAAGAAGAGTATGATGATCCTCTTTATAACGATATAGTTGAATTCGTAGTAACTAGTGGTAAAGCAAGTGCTTCATTATTACAAAGAAGATTTAAACTTGGATATAATAGGGCAGCAAGAATTATTGATTTGTTGGAAGAACGAGGAATTATTGGTCCTCAAAATGGATCTAAACCTAGAGAAGTACTAGTAAAATTAGAAAAAGATGAGGAAGAAGAATAAAAACTACCTTTGGGTAGTTTTTTGCTTTAATAATTTTTTACAATGATTATTTAAATTAACATATCCGTCTTCAAAAAAGGTAACATCAATACTTTCTAAATCTTTTTTAATAGTATTGCCTTGTAGTGTAGAAATGTTTAATAGATGGTTTATCGCTTTTTCTGGATCTGTTTTATACAATTCGTATAGATCTAAAGCGCTTAGATAAGAAATGCCGTAGTCAATGTCATGTTCAAAATCACCGTGAAGAAATCCAGCAAAGTTTTGTGAGTTAATAGGAGTAGTAATATTATATCTTTTTAAATGACTGCCTAGTTTAGGAAAATTAATTATTCCCTTATCATTAGACATATTAATTCCAGATACAGCAACAAAAGTGTCATCAATGGTAGATAAGCTCTCTTGTAAGTCAAATCTATCAAAATTAGTTAATTCTACTTCTTCAAATCCTTCTTTTTTTAATAATTCACTAAATAATAAATTAATAAAGTATCCTTCGGTTTCCATATAAGTAGTTTTATTAGATTGATAGAACATTGGCTCCTCATATTTTCTTACAACCATATGTGTTATTTCATGCCCTAAAGTAATCACATCTTGAATGGAGTTGTGTCTTGCTATTAATCCATATGGGATATGATTTTTAGTATCAATATAAGTTAATCCTAAATTATTGGTTATTAATTTTTTATGATATTTAATGTGTAACAAATTATTATTTGGATCTGTGATTCGATCAAATTCAGATTGAAAATATTTATTAGGTATTTGTCTAAATATTTTTCTTGTTAATTCTATTAGTTCTTCATTGTTTAAGGGATAGGTTTCAAAATCTGGTTGTACAAAATAATCATGATAGTTTTTTGCTATTTCCATAGCTTTTAAAATAAGACTTAATTTTTCTTCATTAATTTTATTTATTACCTCATTTTTAAAATCGGTTATTGGAATCATTTCACATTCCATTTCATCATCAAAAAAAATATTTTCACTATTAA
>CALVKH010000059.1 GCA_944332575.1 uncultured Bacilli bacterium
CATAGTTACTTTCTCTAAAGCATTTAGTCAAGAACATAAAGAAATAAAAAGAGTAAAAGAATTAGGACTTACGATTAAAAATTATAATGAAGTTTTAGGAGATATTACTAAAATGTTTGATACCGTTGGGGTTAGTGGTACTCATGGTAAAACTACTACTAGTATGCTTATTAGTAATATTATTAATAATACTATTGGGTGCAATTACTTTGTAGGAGATGGTTCTGGTTATGCCAAGAAAGATAATAAAATCTTTGTTATTGAATCAGACGAGTATAATAAACATTTTTTAGCATATCATCCAAGTATTGCTGTTATTACTAATATCGAACTTGATCATGTAGAGTGTTATAACGGATTAGAAGATATTATAGATACATTTGAATTGTTTGGTAATAAGTCAAACTTTGTTATAGCTTGTGGTGATGATCAGAATATAAGAAAAATTAAATTTGATAAGAAGACTATTTATTATGGGTTTCATGATGATAATGATGTAGTAGCAAAAAATGTAAATTTAACGAAAGAAGGAAGCACTTTTGATGTATATATGAATGGTGAATTCTATTATCATTTTGAACTTCCATTATATGGTCGACATATGATTTTAAATGCTCTAGCTAGTATTATCGTTTGTAATCATTATGGAATTACAAGAGAAGATATTCATGATTATATGAAAAAGTTTCAAGGAGCAAAACGCAGGTTTAAAGAAGAAGTATTTGGTGATATTGTAACTATTGATGATTATGCACATCATCCAACGGAGATTAAAGTAACATTGGAAGCAGCTCGTCAAAAGTATCCTGATAAAGAAATAGTTGCTATTTTTCTTCCTAATACCTATTCGAGAACGGAAGCTTTAATGAATGAATTTGTTGATGTATTAAAAAGTGCTGATAAAGCATATATCATGGACATTCATTGCGATAGAGAACGCAGGGAAGATTATCCTAATGTCTCATCTGATAATTTGATAAAACAAATTCCTAATAGTGAAAAAATAAGTCTTGAGACAGTAGATAAACTATTAGTTCATAAAAATAGTGTTATGTGTTTTATGAGTTGTACGAATATTTATGTGATTTTAGATAAATACAAAGAATTATTAAAAAATAGGAAGTAGACTTAAATAAGTCTCTTTTTACTTTCTTTATATAAATAATTAGGCTATAATAGTATTATATGGAGTTGATAGAATGGAACTACAATTTAATTCAGTGGAAGAATTATATAAACGTGTGCGTCCGGCTTTAACAAGTAAGAAAAGAGAATTTAGACGTTCTGGAATTAATTATATTAAAGAAGAAGATATTTGGAATTATTTGATTGAATCTAAATGGAAAAAAAGTGCGGGACTTGAATTATTTAATATAGTGGATGATATTTTAAACACTGATAATAAAAAAATAGAAGATTACGTTATAAACAAAATGGGAAATTTTAAAAGAGATATTAATTTTGATAACATTAATCTTACTTAGATGGAGGATTTATGACGAAAGGTAAAAAAACATACACAATAGATGACTTAATCGAAAAAGTAAGAACTTATATTACGGATTCTAGTGATATTGAATTAATTAATAAAAGTTATTTATATGCGAAAGATAAACATAGCGGTCAATATAGAACAAGTGGAGAAGAATATATTAATCATCCCTTGGCTACAGCAGTTATTTTAACTAGTGTTTATGCCGATACAGAAACAATATGTGCTGGACTATTACATGATGTTTTAGAAGATACGGATACTACCAAACAAGAACTAGAAGATGAGTTTGGACGTGAAATTGCTAATTTAGTTTATGGAGTTAGTAAAATATCGAGAATTCATTTTTCCACTGAAAATGAAGCATTAGTCGAATATTATAAAAAAATAATTGTTGGTATGAGTGAAGATGTTAGAGTTATTATTATTAAATTA
Source organism: uncultured Bacilli bacterium (assembly GCA_944332575.1). Classification (GTDB taxonomy): domain Bacteria; phylum Bacillota_I; class Bacilli_A; order RF39; family UBA660; genus RGIG3091. The sequence continues at coordinate 1,928 of CALVKH010000059.1, forward strand.
GCTGATCGCTTGCATAATATGAGAACATTATGGGCATTACCTGAGGATAGAAGAAAAGCAAAAGCTAAAGAGACCTTAGAAATTTTAGCTCCTATTGCGCATCACTTAGGTATTCATAAAATAAAAAGTGAATTAGAGGATTTATCCCTTCGTTATTTAAAACCTGATGTTTTTTATGATATTGCTGAAAAATTAAATAATACGAAACTAGAACGAGATAATGTAGTAGCGGAAATGTTAACATCCGTTAGTAATATTTTAACGGAACATAACATAAAACATGAAATAAAAGGACGTAGTAAAAGTATTTATAGTATTTATAAAAAATTAGAGAAGGGACGTAAATTTAGTGATATCTATGATTTATTAGCATTAAGAGTATTGGTTGAGACAGAACAAGAATGTTATACGATCATTGGTCTTATTCATTCTAAATATAAACCTATTCCTAAACGTTTTAAAGATTATATAGCAATGCCTAAAGCTAATGGGTATCAATCCCTTCATACTACTGTTTTTGGAATAGATGGGTATTTATTTGAAATACAAATTAGAACTCATGAGATGGATGAGATAGCAGAGAATGGTGTAGCCTCTCATTGGGCTTATAAAGAACATAAAGACTTAACTAAACAATCTCAAAATTCTACAGAAGCTAAATTACAGTTTTTTAAAGCAATTATCGAATTAAATGAAGATAAAATGAGTAGTGAGGACTTTGTTAATAGTGTTAAAAATGAAGTACTAAACGATAATATTTATGTTTTTTCACCTAAAGGGGATATTTTTGAATTACCGAAGGGGTCTACGCCAATTGACTTTGCCTATCGAATTCACACAAGAGTAGGAGAGACTATGGTAGGAGCAATTGTTAATAATAATATTGTTCCTTTGGATTATGAATTAAAAGATAATGATATAGTAAAAATAAATACAAATAAAAACTCACAGGGACCATCGAAAGAGTGGTTAAAAATAGCAAGAACTACACAAGCTAAAAATAAAATAAGAAGTTTCTTCTCTAAAAGTGAAAAAGAAATATATATTGAGCGTGGTAAAGATGCACTAGAAAAAGAATTACGTAAGAGAAAATTATCTTTTCAAGACTTTTTTACAGATGAAAATTTAAAAGTAATACTAGAAGATATTAAAGAAGAAAGTATTGATGATCTTTACTTAGTGGTAGGAAATAACAAATATAGTCCTAACTATATAGTTAATCTTATTGATAAACAAGAAGAAGAAATAAAAGATATTAAATTAAAACCAATTCCTAAAAATACCGATGCTGATATTATTGTGGAAGGCATTGATAATATTAAAGTGAATTTAGCTAATTGTTGTAATCCCTTACCAGGAGATGAAATTATTGGTTATATTACTAAAGGAAATGGTATCAGTATTCATCGTAAAAATTGTCCTAATGTATATAATTTAGAAGAGAGAATTGTGGATGTTAGTTGGAATAGTACTATTAATAACAAATATTTAGCAACCATTATGATTTATTCTAAACCATATGATAAAGCGCTATTAGAAATCATGCAAAAAGCAACTGTTAGTAATATCAGTATTGATAGTATGAGGACTATTAACAAAATTGATGATATTTTGTATGAATTAGATATTTGGGTTAATAATTTAGAACATTTAAATAATTTTATTAGAGATTTAAATAATTTATCATATATTGATAATGTTGTGAGGTTTATAAGATGAGAGTAGTAGTTCAAAGAGTAAAAGAAGCAAGTGTTAAAGTAGATGGAAACATAGTTGGCAGTACGAAACAAGGACTTTTACTATTAGTGGGATTTACTAGTGAGGATGATGATAAAAAAATAGATTATATGGTAAATAAAGTTATAAACTTAAGAGTTTTTGATGATAATAATGGTATAATGAATTTAAGTGTTAAAGATATTCATGGTACTATTTTATCAGTTTCTCAATTTACTCTATATGGCGATGCTAGTAAAGGTAATCGTCCTAGTTATATTAAAGCTTTAAATGGAAATGAAGCGATTAGGCTATATGACTATTTTAATGACCAACTAAATAAAGTTATTCCTACGGAGACGGGTGTTTTTGGTGCTGAGATGGAAGTTAGTTTAATAAACGATGGACCTATTACAATACTTTTAGAAAAATAAGAGGGTGATATCTATGTTTAAAGATAAGTTAAATTTTAAATTGCTCAATTTTTTGATCTTATTAGTTATCGTATATATTGCTATTAATACTAATAGTTGGTGGGGAAGTATTTTTGGTAAGATTATAACTATTATTTTACCGTTTGCTATTTCTTTCGCTATTGCGTATGCTTTATATCCTTTAGTAAGAAAATTACAAAATAAGGGAGTAAGAAAAAGTTTAGCAGTAACACTAGTTGTTGTCTTAGGATCATTTTTTATCTTTGGACTTGTTGCGATTACTGTTCCGCTAGTATATGATCAATTGATTACTTTATCTAGATTAATTGCTGAAGTAATGTCTGACTTATCGAATAAATTTGCTCTAGATTTAGGTGGTTTTGAAGACTCGGTCATGGGAATACTAAATGATATCATATCTGGTATTGGGAAGTATTTATCCAGTGGAACGATTAGTTTCGTAGGTAAATCAGTGGATTTCATTACTAAGTTTATTATTGTGTATATTGTATCCATTTACTTTTTAGCAGGAATGGATGAAATAAGAGCTAATGTTAAGAGAATGTTAAAGAGTAAAAGCAATAAAAGTTTTAGTTATGTGAAAGCATTAGATAAAGATTTAGGACAATATTTACAAGGATTAGTAATATTTATGGTAATTCAATTATTTGAGTATTGCTTCTTATTTTGGGTAGTAGGACATCCTAACTGGTTGTTATTAGGAATATTAGCTAGTGTTACTACAGTAGTACCTTATTTCGGAGGTTTAATTACTAATATTATTGCGGTTATCCTAGCTAGTGTAGTATCAACTCCTGTATTTATTGCTACTTTAGTGATATGTATCATCTGTCCTAATTTGGATAGTTATGTAATTTCACCTCGTGTATATGGTAAGACTAATAATATAAGTCCTCTTTGGACGATATTTGCAGTTTTTGTTGGTGGAGTTTTATTAGGATTTATAGGAATTCTAATTGCATTACCAGCATACATAATTATTAGAAGAACTTATCATTTTTATAAAGAGGATATCAAAGATAAAATTGATGATATAAAAGTAAGTAAAAGAACAAAACGAAGTTAAGTAACCTTATGGTTACTTTTTTTATGTAAAGCATTAAAATAAAAGAGTGCAAAGTAATCAATAATATGATATACTTAACTTAATATAGATGTAGTAAATTAAAAAGAATGAATTAAAAGCGGGAGTGATAATATGTATCGAAAAAAAACCAAAATTATAATTGTGATGTTAGTAGCCATAGTATTTATGGCAGTAGGATATGCAATTCTATCAACAAGTTTAAATATCAATGGAAGTACAGCAGTAACGTCAAATTGGCAAGTAGAGTTTAGTGATATAAGAACCGTATCACTAAAAGGAGGAGCAACCAATAGTACAAATCCTACCATAACAGCCACAACAGCAAATTTTGAAGTAGATTTAGTACAACCAGGGGATGAGGTAACCTATGAAATAGATATCACAAATTATGGAGATATAGAAGCAGAAGTAAAAGGAGCAACATATACATCTAGTGGAAGTGAGGCCATCTATGTAAGGTTTGATGGAATAAGAAAAGGAACAAGGATTGCTAGTTGTGAAGGACAAAGCACATGTCCTACAGTAACCATAACCTTAAAAGTAGGATATGATCCAAGTGTAACAAGTGATCCAGAGGAGAAGACTAAAGATATTAGTATTACGTTAGATATAGGACAATATGTATCAAGTAATCCAACACCAGATGGAGAATTATTACCAGAATTAGGATATCCAACATTAGTTGAGCAAATATTAAATGATAATAAGATTAAATCAGATACAGGGATAGACTTTAGTAAAACAAGTGCAGAAGATGGAACGAAGGGATTATATTATACAAGTACAAATACAGAGAATAATGGAACAACCTATTATTTTAGAGGAGCAGTAGAAAACAATTATGTAAGTTTTGCAGGATACTACTGGAGGATAATAAGGATAAATGAAGATGGTTCTGTTAGGTTAATCTATCAAGGAGAGACTCCTAATGCAACAGGGAGTGCAGCCACAATAGGAAGTAGTAAATTTAATGAAGAATGGAA
>CALVKH010000060.1 GCA_944332575.1 uncultured Bacilli bacterium
GGATACCTAGTCTGTGAAGCAGGAAATTTGGAAGGTGACGACCAAAGCGAATTAAGTTTACTTAATTCTTTTGTTCTTGTTTAGGTTATTACCCTCAACTAAAAAAAATACTATCATAGAATACTATGAGAAAATATACATAAAAGAAAGTGAGGTAATTGTTATTAAAGAGATACTAACACTTCGTGAAAGAGAAGTCTTTGAGTTATTAATAAAAAATAAAAGTACTAAAGATATCGCTAATAAATTAAAAATAAGTGAAAAAACAGTTAGAAATCATATATCTAATGTTATGCAAAAATTAGGTGTTAAAGGAAGAGCAGGTGCAGTTGTAGAGCTTGTAAGGATGAATGAATTATCTTTAGATGAATAAAATTAAATAGTTTTCATAATATTTTATAGGTGATAAAATGCTAAAAAGAAAAGCTATGAAGAAAATAATGATAACTACTTTAACTGTTTGTTTGTTGTTAGCAATTTATTTAATGCCTTCAAGTATTATATCTAATAAAAATGAATCTAAGAGCAATATGGAAGTAAAATATTCTGATAATATTGAAAAAGTAAATATTTATTTGTTAAATAATGATGATTTATTAGTAAAAGCTACTACGGTAGTTGATAAAGATAAAGAATTAGCAGAAAAAGCTAAGAGTATTTTAAATGATTTAATTGATTCTAGTAGTGATTTGTTACCTAATGGGTTAAATGGTATTATTCCTAAAAAAACTAAAATTTTAGATATATTCCATACCGAAGGAATTATTAATGTCAATTTTTCTAATGATATTTTGAGTATAAGTGATGATAAAATAGAAAAAATGCTGGAATCAATAACATTTTCTTTATTAGAAATAGAGGGGGTTAATGGAGTTATAATTAAAGTGGATGGTAAAGATATTTCTGAAGTTGTAGATAAGAATTTACCTAAAATTTTTACTAAAGATTATGGTATTAATAAAAAATATGATATAACTGGTAGAAAAGATATTCAGAAAATTGTTATTTATTATATTGAAGAAATAGAGGGGGATAATTATTACGTTCCTATTACTAAATATGTAGATGATAACAGAGAAAAAATAAATATAATCATAGATGATTTATCTAGTAGTTATATTTATGAACCTAATTTAGTTAGTTATTTGAATCAAAATACTGAGCTAATTAATTTTGAATTAGATAGTGATACGATGATTTTAAATTTTAATACTAGTATTTTTATGGATGATAAAGAAATATTGGAAGAAGTAGTTTATTCAATTTCATATTCTGTCTTTGATAATTATGATATCAATGAAATTGTTTTTCAGGTGGATAATGAAGAAATTTTGAAAAAAAATTTGAAAGATATTGAAATTATAAAATAATTGGTGTATAATCAGATTACTGTTTGGTTATACATGTCCCAGTAGCTCAGCTGGATAGAGCAATGCCCTTCTAAGGCATCGGTCGGGGGTTCGAATCTCTCCTGGGACACCATTAGTAAATTAGTCGAGATTTTTCTCGGCTTTTTTCTTATATAAATAATGAAAAGTAGTAAGTAATTTGATATACTAATATATATTTTGAAGGTGGTATTATGAATTTTGATAGTGAAAAAATATATATAAGTAATTATAATTCTCCGTTAGGTAATATATTATTAGCTTCTAATGGTAAAGCATTAATAGGGTTATGGATCGAAGGCCAAAAATATTTTTTTAATGTTCAAGATAAAAATGTTATTCAAAATGATGAATTGGAAATTTTTAAGAAAACAAAGAGTTGGTTAGATAAATATTTTAATAAGCAAAAACCTGAAATTTCTGAATTATTACTTGAACCCATTGGTAATAAATTTAGACAAGAAGTATGGAAAATATTATGTAAGATTCCTTATGGGGAAACTATTACTTATGGAGAGATAGCGAAAGAAATCGCAAAAAAAATGCATAAAAAAACTATGTCTGCACAGGCTATCGGTAATGCTGTAGGACATAATCCTATTTCTATTATTATACCTTGCCATAGAGTTGTTGGTTCTAATGGTAATTTAACTGGATATGCAGGTGGAATTGATAAAAAAATAAAATTACTGACTATAGAAAACGTTGATATAAATAAATTTTTTTATCATAAAAAATAGATTTATTATATAATTAAAATATGATTTATTGTATAATATAATTTATAAGAGGTGCTCTATGAAAAATAAAAATATTTATAATATTATTATAACGATTATTGCAATTGTTTTATTAGCTATAGTGATTTTTTTGATTATTAATAATAGAAAATCATTGATTACGGAAGAAGAAGCATTAGATATTGCTTTGAGAAATGTTAATACTACTAGGGAAAATATAACCATGACATCTACAAATAAAGATCATAGTGATAACAAATATAAATTTGAATTTTTTGATAATAATTATGAGTACGATATTGAAATTGATATGACTAGTGGTAGAGTAATAAAAATAGAAAAAGATGTAAGAAAAGGTGTAAACATAGAAAATGATACTAGTGATAATCAAATTACTTTAGAAGAAGCTAAAGAAGTAGCATTAAGTTATTTAAATCTTGATAATAGTGAGGTAACTTTTACTAAAAATAAACTTGATTTGGAAAATGGTATACTTATCTATGAATTAGAACTTTTTACGACAGATATGGAATATGAAATAGATATAAATGCATATAATAAAGAAATTATAAGAGTTGAAAAAGATAATAAGAATAATTATAATATAGATAATAATTCTAAAAATTATATAGGTAGTGATAAAGCAAAAGATATAGCTTTAAATCATTCTGGTATCAGTGATAATGTTATATGGAAAAGAACAGAATTTGATTTTGAAAATAATATACCAATATATGAAGTGGAATTTTATTGTAATAATATGGAATATAATTATGAAATAAATGCTATTAATGGTAATATTATTAAGTATGAAATAGATAGAGACTATTAAGTCTCTTTTTATAACAATTGGCAGGTGTAAAGTTATGGATAGATTTGATGTGGCTAAAAAGGTTAGTATTTTAGGAATTATTGGAAACATATTTTTATTTGTCATTAAAATTTTTATAGGTCTTTTTAGTAAAAGTCAAGCAATGATAGCAGATGCTTTGAATAGTGCAGGAGATGTTTTTGCATCGGTTATGACATGGATTGGTAATAAAATTTCTAGTGTCCCTCATGATGAAGGACATAATTATGGGCATGGTAAAGCTGAATATATTTTCTCAATGTTTATCAGTATTTCTATGATGATAGTAGCATTAAAAATGTTGTATGATGCTGTTTTATCATTAATTTTAAAAAACGAATTAATTTTTTCATGGATGTTAATTATAGTTTGTATTATTACTATTGTTGTTAAACTTTTCTTATATTTATATACTAAAAATTTATATAATAAATATAATAATATTTTGTTAAAAGCTAATATGGTCGATCATAGAAATGATTGTGTTATTACTTTCTTTACTACAATTGCTATTCTTTTAACTAAAATAAATGTATTTTGGTTTGATGGACTGGTTGGAATAGGAATTTCCATATGGATATTTGGTGTAGGGTTACAAATGTTTATTGAAAGTTATAATGTTTTAATGGATGGTTCCATTGATAATAATTCAAAAAAGAAAATTATTTCTTTAATAAAAAATAATAAAAAAATAAAAAAGATAGGAGAGTTGTATTCTATTCCTATTGGTTATAAATATATTATTGTTATTACTGTATATATTGATGGTAAAATGATTACTAATAAGAGTCATGAGATAGTAGATAATTTGGAAAAAGATATTATAAGAGAAGTTGATAAAGTGGAAGAAGTTTTAATACATGTAGAACCATTTATAAAAAATAATAAATCTAATTAAATAGTTTGTAAATGATAAGTGGATAATCACTGATAAAAGAGATACTATTGAATAGTTCATTTGCTTCATTTTGTGGAAGACTATTAAAAAAATTATAAATAATCATCATTTCTCCACATCCTCTAGAAGAGATCATTGTTTCTTTATTAAATTCTAATTGTTGTTTTAAAATAGGGTAACTAAGCATTTCTGGTGAAAAAATATAAAAATCAACATCAATATAATTAGTTTCATAAGGAGACAACACTACCCCTATTTTATTACTAGGGTTAGTTGCTTTTATTTGACGTATTATAGTGTGACTTATACTGGATAAATATATATTGAGTTGTGGATATTTATTGATAACTTTATATAGATCATTTACTTGTTGTTGATTAATTTGATTAATTAGTTGAATATTTTGTGCATATTGTGTAGTAGAAATAGGAACAAAGTTAATAATAATTTTATTATTTAGTCCTCTTAATGAATTTAGAGTATTATCTAGTGTTATTAAGTCATAATCTTTAATATTATTAAAATTAGTGGTTTGTATATTTTTAATCGCTTGAGCGCTTAAAGTAGTAGAGTCATATGGTACAATAATAACAGGAATTCCATCTTTAGTAAGAGTAACTTCCATTAATATTCCTTCTAAGTAATTAACATTATTCATAAATTGTTTTAAAAATTCTTCACCACTTTGAAGTAAATTTCTATTGACAATTAATTTCATTTTTACACATCCTTTATATTACATTAAAATATATGTTAATTAATAAAATTTATAATTGATATTATTAACAAATATAGATATAATATCTACAGATATGCCGATTTAGCTTAGCTGGTAGAGCAATGCATTCGTAATGCATAGGTCGTAGGTTCAAATCCTATAATCGGCACCATATTGATAGAAAACTCGAACTATAAAATTTCGAGTTTTAAAATACAAAAAAGAGTTATATATAATAACTCTTGAATAATATGAAATGACATTTTAGTCATTAAATGATACTATCGGCAAAAAATAATTTAATAAAAAAGTAAAATTATTTTTTACCCCTCTTTCTAAGTGTAATTTTGAGAAGTCATAAACTCAATTTATTATTGATTATTTATCTTTGCTAAATATTGACCTAATACAGATTTGGCATTTTCTATATAAACTAACAATGCTTCTAAAAAATCATCTTCTGACTCATGACCATCTTTTAATTCAGTAATTTCGTGACTTTTCAAATATGATAATTGGATATTTGATTCGGAAGCAAGCATATCGAACATAGCAGTTATTTCATTTATATTACGAATAATTTCTTTTCTTTTGTCAATTAGTTCCATTTGTTTAAAAGCATCTACATATTCTTTAAAAGCAACTTCTATTTCATTCATTATCTAGACCTACCTTCTGTTTGATTTTCTATAAAGTGTTCTATTTGTTCTGGATTCATTCTATCAATTCTTTTTTCAGCTGCTTCAGTTATCTGTCTTTCCATTTTATCAAAATTTTTCCCCTTTAGGGTTGCAATAGCTTTTCCAAACCAGCTTTTTTTATTATATTCATCTTTTTTTTGTTGAACAATAAGGTTAATTGCTTTTCTTCTTTCAGCAATCTTCTCTTTGCCTTCTCGCTCAATTTGTGTCATTTTCCATTCTTCTTTTTGTTGCTCTAATCGTTGATGATCACGATTTCTTTGTTCCGTGTCTAAGCCGGCTTGATATTCAGACATTCTTCTTTCTCTTTCTTGACTTTCTGCTAATGCATCTCTTTGTTGCCCTTTTACACCTAAAGAGCTATAATTCTTTCTTTCTGGATCCTCCGCAGAAGAATACCCTGATTTATAACCGTTTGAATAATTATCAATATATGCCATATTTTATCACCTCCAATTGTATTGTATCATAAAAGTTGCTGTTTTTTATATTGTTTTTGCTCATTTTTTGAATGTAATATAATCTAACTAATTAATAGTTATTGATATCTTAAAATTTGTTCATAGGGATTTTT
>CALVKH010000061.1 GCA_944332575.1 uncultured Bacilli bacterium
CTCTAAAACAATAATTATTGTATTATTAATCATAATAATTGCTTTACTAGGAGCCGCATGCATTTATTTGGTATTAAATCAAGATGAATCTGAGTCTAATAATAATAACAATAATCAACAAGAACAACCTAATGATGAGCCAACAGAAGAAAATATTGCGATGACTGCAACACAACAAGAATATTTTATGACTAATTTTATTGAAAAATTAGATCAGACTACTTTAACATCTCAACCATTTGAACCAGGTAATTTTACTAATCAAGAAAAATTGCAAATAGCTTTTACTATTGGAGAATTAAAAGATCCAACTGTTTCCTACAATACAGTATTAAGCACTTTTCAAGGATTGTTTGGTAATAAAATATCCATAGATAAAACTAATTATAACTGTCCTTTTAATCAAAATGGAGCATATTATAATTATAATAGTAGTGATGATACTTATAACTATGTGGAATACTCTTGTATTGGAAGTCAACCTTATACAAGTATAGTTAGTAGATTTGAAGAAGGAACCATTTATGAAGTTGATGGGGAAATAACTTCTGCAACTGTTAAAGTTAGAAAATCTTTTTCTGGTGTTTTCTCTGATATCACTCATGTAAGTGATCAATTGGTTCGTTATGGTACTTTTCAAAATGCAAACAATAAGACCAATGCAGTAGATGATTTTACTAGTGATTATGATGGCTCTAATTTTAATCAATTTACTGATGAGTATTTTATCAATGGAATGGAAGATAACTTAGAAGATTATCCTATTCATACATATACTTTTGGTTATGAAAATGGATCTTACTATTTACAAAGTTTAACTATAGAATAATTTTAATTAATAAAATAATAAAAATCTTATATTTTAGTATAAGATTTTTTTGTAAACTTTAGTAAATTGTTACAATATTGTAATTAAATATGTATAAATTTATGATATATTTATAATATATAAGGATGGAGGAATCTTTATGTTTGGCAAAAAAAAGGACGATAAGAAAATAGACTATCCTAGATTAAATGAAGTTATTAAATTGTCAAGAGATATACTTAAAATTGTTTTAATATTAGGTATCGTTACTTTGATAGTGTTAGCATCATATATTCTAAGAGAATGGAAAATCTTTAGTATTATTAAAACTATTTTAGGAATTTTATCTCCATTCTTTATTGGATTAATTATAGCATGGTTATTTGACCCTATTGTAACTTTTATGCAGAAAAAAGGTATTAATAGAGTACTTTCAACTTGTGTTGTATTCGTTGTTTTTATTGCTTTAATAGTTTTGGGAGGAAGTTTAATTATTCCGTCACTAGGTGACCAAATCAATGAAATAATAAATACTGCTCCTAATATAATAGAAGATTTAACAAACTTTTTTGATAATTTCGTCGATAGATTATCTAATATTTATGATTATGATTTCACTGGTATTAAAGCAGATATTACAGAAGCTTTTAATCAGATTTTCTTATCCATTACAGTAGATTTACCTACTACAATAGTTAATATAGTCAAATCAATTGTCAACGGGGGAATCAACTTTATCTTTGGATTATTTATTGCTTTCTATATGTTATTAGACTTTAATAATGTTAGAAAACACCTATTAATATTTGTTCCAAAGAAAATTCATGCTGAAGTAATTACTCTTACGGATAGACTGAATAAAATGTTAAAAAATTATGTTCAGGGTACGCTATTAATCATGTTTTTATTATTTATTTGCCAATCAGTAGGGTTTACGATAGCAGGACTTAGAGCTCCTTTGGTATTTGGATTATTCTGTGCGCTTACTAATGTAATTCCTTATTTTGGTCCATATATCGGAGGAATACCAGCTGTTATTGTAGGATTTACCATGGATCCGCTAACTGGAATATTCTGTTTGATATCAGTAATAATTTGTCAATTTTTAGAAAGTTATTTCTTAAATCCAGTTGTTATGAGTAAAACCATGAAATTACATCCAGTAACAATAATGATTGGTCTATTGATATTTGGACACTTCTTTGGTATACTAGGTATGATCTTTTCAACACCAGTGATATCTTGTGCAAAAATAATATTTATGCATTTTAATGAAAAGTATCAATTATTAAATATGATTAATGATAATAATGAAGAATGATGAAAAAGATGAGTATAGTAAAAACTAATTTAAAGAGAGTTAATGATGGTGGAAATTTAACAATTAGATTACTAGAAAGCTACTTTGGAGTTCGTCGGTAATACCGTTATGCAAGTAAGACCAAAATAGGATGGTACCGCGTTTTATACGCTCCTATAGTTTGGTCTTTTTATTTTTAAGGAGGATATATGAAAATATTTTTGGTAAGTGGAAAAGCTCGTCATGGGAAAGATACGATTGGTAATTTTATTGAAGAATATTGTAAGGAAAATAATATTAAAGTATGCCGTACTCAGATAGCAAAATATTTAAAAATGTATATTAAAGATTATTTTGGATGGGATGGAAGTGAAGAGACTAAACCTAGAACATTACTTCAGGAGTTAGGAACGGATGTCATTCGTGGAAAGATGAATAAACCATACTTTTTTGCTAATAGAACAGTAGAAGACTTGGAAATTTTAAGTAATTTCTTTGATGTAGCAGTAATCACTGATATTAGAGTACCATTAGAAATAGAGTCTATTAAAGAAAAATTTAATGATGTAGTAGTAATCAAAGTAGAGAGAATTAACTATGAAAGTGAAATGACTAAAGAACAACAAAATCATAAAATAGAAAATTCCATGAATGATTACAATGATTATGATTATATTTTGACAAATGATACGCTAGATCAATTACAAGAAGATGTAATAGAAGTTTTAAAGAAAGAAGGAATAAGTAATGAAAAAAATGACTAGTACAGAAATTAGAAATATGTGGATATCCTTTTTTGAAAGTAAGGGACACAAAGTATTAGAAAGTGCTCCATTAGTACCAATGGATGATGATAGCTTATTATTTACTAATGCTGGAGTAACACCACTAAAAAAATATTTTGATGGAACCGTAGTACCTGATAATAAAAGATTAGCAAGTATTCAAAAATGTATTCGTACTAATGATATAGATAATGTAGGAGTGACCAAACGTCATCAAACTTTCTTTGAAATGATGGGAAACTTTTCTGTTGGTGATTATTTTAAAGAAGAAGCATTAGAATTTGCTTTTGAATTATTAACTAGTGATGAGTGGTTTGGTATTCCTAAAGAGAAGATATATGTAACTGTTTATACTAATGACGTAGATGCTTATAATAAATGGGTAAGTTTAGGAATAGATCCTACTCATATAGCTAAATTAGAGGGAAACTTCTGGGAAATAGGAGAAGGACCTTGTGGACCAGATAGTGAGATTTTCTATGATAGAGGAGAAGAATATGATCCTAATCACGATGCCCTAGATCATTTTATGAAGGATGAAGACCAAGAACGTTATGTTGAAATATGGAATAATGTTTTTAGTCAATTTAATTCTAAACATGGACTCTCAAGAGAAGAATATCCAGAGTTACCAAATAAAAATATTGATACGGGTGCAGGACTAGAGAGATGGTGTTGTATTTTCCAAGGAGTTGACTCTACATTTGAGACAGATTTATTTGTACCTATTATCAATCGTATTGAAGAGATAACGGAAAGAAAATATAATGGAGAAATGCCTTATAAAGTCATTGCCGATCATATTAGAGCTATTACGATGGCACTAACCGATGGGGCTATTTTTGAGAATACGGGACGTGGTTATGTTTTAAGAAGATTATTACGTCGTAGTGTTCGTATGGGTAAAAAACTAGGAATGAATGAACCTTTTATTTATAAATTAGTAGATACCGTAGCATCCATTATGGGTGAGTCTTACCCAGAAGTTATTAAAGAAAAAGGAATAGTAAAAACATTGGTTTTACAAGAGGAAGAATTATTTTATAAAACATTAGAACAAGGAGAAAGACGTTTATATCAATTAATAGAAGAGTCACCTGATAAGTCAATTAGTGGATATGATGCGTTTAAATTATATGATACTTATGGATTCCCGTTTGAATTAACCCTAGAATATTTACAAGAAGAGGGTTATACAACTTCAAAAGAAGAATTCGATAAGTATATGGAAGAAGCTAAAAATCTTGCTAAAAGTAATCGTAAGGTAGATGCTAATATGAATATTCAAAATGAAGCACTACTAACATTTACTAGAAAAAGTAATTTTTGGTACGATACTTATGAGATGAATTCTAAAGTGATTGGATTATTAAAAGATAATGAATTAGTGGATAGTATTAGTGATGATGGATATTTAATTTTAGATAATACTTGTTTTTATGCAACTAGTGGTGGACAAGTAAATGATATTGGTGCTATTAAAAATGATAATTTTAAAGCAAAAGTAGTAGATGTTATTAAGGCTCCTAATGGACAACACCTTCATAAAATAGAAGTAGTAGAAGGTACCATTCATGAAGGTGATGAAGTTGTCATTAAAATAATGGAAGATAGAAGACATGCTATTGCTAGAAACCATAGTAGTGTTCATATCCTACAAAAAGCTTTACAAGAAGTATTATCTAGCAATATTCATCAAGCAGGAAGTTATGTAGATGATGAACGTTTAAGATTTGATTTTACTTTTACTGGTAAGATATTAGAAAATGATATCTTAGAAATAGAGAGAATATGTAATGAGAAAATCAATCAAAATGTTGACGTTATAATTCAAGAAATGCCTCTTGATGAAGCTAAGAAAATGGGAGCAATGGCTTTATTTAGTGAAAAATATAAAGATATTGTAAGGGTAGTTACGATAGGTGATTCTATGGAATTATGTGGGGGAACTCATGTAAAAAATACTAGTGAAATTAAGAAGTTAGCTATTGTAAAACTAGAATCTAAAGGAAGTAATGTTTATCGTATGGAAGCTGCTACCAATGATAATATTAGTAGAGAAATTGCTGAAGTAGTTTCTGTTTATGTAAAAGAGATAAGAAAACTTTTGGATAAAGCTAGAAATATTTTGGAAAGTGCTAAAGCAGAAGGTATGGATTTAGATTTTGATATAGTATTAGAACAATCAGAACTAGAGTCATATGAAGATATTATTGCTAATAAAAATCAATTAGAACACGTTCAAAATGAAGTAAAAGCATTAGAGAAACAATATAATCTTGAGAATTTAAATAAATCTACTAGTAATATCGATAACTTCTTAAATAAAATAGAAGAAGTAAATGGTAAGAAAGTAATTATTACAAAAGTCGAAAATTATAATATGGATATATTAAAAAGCATTGTTGATAATTTAATGGTTCATATGAAAGAAGGATTAGTATTTATTGCTAATGTAAAAGAGGATAACGTCAACTTTGTTTGTCGTAGCAATATTGATACTCATGCTGGATTATTAGTAAAAAATGCCTCTGTTAAATCCCTTGGTAATGGAGGAGGATCTCCTACCTTTGCTCAAGGTGGAGGAAAAACTACTGAGTATTTAGATGAAATATTCAAATTAGTTAAAGAAGAAGTAAAATAAAAAGGAATGATAAAAATGATATGAACCCCGTTTCTTGGACATGAGAAACGAGGTTTTTATATGAGTAAATTAAGTTATAAAGATAAAGA
>CALVKH010000062.1 GCA_944332575.1 uncultured Bacilli bacterium
AGATGAAGAAAACTAAAGGAAAGAGAATGCTCTCTTTCCTTTGTTTTATATGGTCACTGTATGGTAGGTACGTGCTTGAAAGTTGATCCTGGCTCATAAGAAGCCCATATTGGTAAATTTCTACTTAATACTTCCATAGAATAATCACTATAGTTATTAGAATCGTATGTAGGACGACTACTCATTCCTAAAATCTCTCCTGTATTAGGATCCATGACAACTGCTAAAGCCATATCTGGAGAAAACATATCTACAACATTATCTAACTCTCTTTCAATTGATTTTTGAATATTATAGTCAATCGTTAATTGAATATCTATTCCCGATTGAGGAGCTTCATATACTTCAGATATATTTAAAGTATTACCTTTAGCATCAGAAAAGTATTTAATTGCACCATTTTCACCAGTTAAATAATCATCATACTCTAATTCCAATCCAGATAATCCTTGATTATCAATTCCTACATACCCTAAAACATGTGATAATGTAGTACCATAGGGATAATATCTTTTAGATTCCTTAACTAAATATACTCCATCTAATTCTAGGGCATCTATTTTATCTGCTACTTCATAAGATAATTGTCTACCTTCTGGATGTACTCTTTCAATTGATGTTTCTTTATAAACGTGCTTATCCATTTCTTCTTTCGTAACCCCTAATATTTCTGCAAGAAGAGTGGATGCTTTTTCCTTATCAGTGATTTGATTAGGAATGAGAACTAAACTAGTAGTAGTTATATTATCAGCAAGTACTACCCCATTTCGATCTAATATTCTCCCTCTATCTGCAGCAATCGGTAATTCTCTACTCCATAAATCATCCGCTAATTCATTTAATTTAACATAATCTATTAATTGAACATAAGCAACTTTTAATATAATTACTACAAACATAGCAATGACAATAATTAAAACTATTCTAATTCGTTTATCAATACTTTTAAAAAACATATTCTTCACCTATTAATTTATATGTGAAAAATATGTTTTTAGCATTATCTATTTTAATTATTTATAATATATAAAAAACGATTAAGTTTCATCACTTAATCGTAATTTACCTTTTTTATATTAGTATACATTCTTGAACGATATCCGTTCTTATTATAAAAATTAATTGCATTTTTGTTATAGGCAAATACATCTACTAAAATATATTCGCATTCTACTGATTTAAAATAATCTTCCATCTTTTTTATAAGAAAATTACCTATACCTTTATTTCTTGCTTTCTCAGATACTATTAATTCAATTATTTCTCCTTCTTTAGGACATTTATAATCTAAATAATCATATTCGTCAAATTGAATTATAATGCCCATAATTAAACCAATTACCTTACCATCTTCAATCGCTAAATAACATTTACCATTATTATTTTTAACTTTTTCTAAATCTAAAATTGCTATTTTTTCTCTATATTCTGGATGTAGTTGATCTAGTCCATCCTTATCAATTGAGATAATATATTCTTCTAGTTCAACTAATAAATCTTTAACATCTTCTAAATATCTATCTTCGTATTCCAATATTTTCATAATTAAAATAATACTCCTTAGTTAATCCGTACTTAGAAAAAGTTAATATTCCATCATAAAAGGTATAAGGTGATTCTTCCATAATTTCACCAATCTTATTGAATCCTAGTTTTTCAAATATTTTACAAGATGATATGTTATCTTTTACAGCACCAGAAGAAATACCATTTATTTCTACTTCTTTAAACATATAATCTATCATTGCTTTAGCAGCTTCTGTTGCATAGCCTTTTCCTTGATAATTTGGATCCATATACCAGCCTACATCACGAATAGTAATATCTTCTCCGCTTTCTTGAGCAGATACTTGACCTATGACTTCTTCATGACCACTATTCGTATATTCAGGTTTTAAGAATACACTCCATACAAATACATCATTATTATCTGCTTTATCAACTTTGGATTTATAAAATTTTTTCTGTGTTTCCCAAGTCCAGTGTTCTTTATTATTTGCATGCTTCTTAGAACCAACTAAATACCATTTATTTACTTCTGGTATCATTAATATCTCCCATAATCTTTTTTGTTCTTCCATCTTAGAACTTCTTAAAATTAATCTTTCTGTTTCAATAGTTTTACTTCCTATTAGATTCATTCAACCTATTCCTTTCTATTTAAGTTTTTTAATTACCTCAAATATTTCAAATATTACTTTGGTATCTCCATTAAAATTAGAATCTATTTTATTAAAATAATCTATATGAACTTTTCTCCATTCTTCTAAAGATTTATTTTCCCCTTCAAGCTTTGCTAAATCCCAAGTAATATTTTTAAATTTAGTTATAATCACTTCTTTTGTTTTTAGTATACATACATTGTTATCATTTGCATCAGTTAATATTGATATTTCACCTGTTTTAGGTAAATTATCAATTTCATACAAAGATGTAGTTGCAGTCTTTTTACCATCTAAAACAAGATTAGATAATTTATCTGCATCTATCCCAAAAGTCCATCTATCCAGTTCATTATACTCTATCATAACCCCACCAATCAGGAATTAATTCTTCCAGTCTTACCATTTCTTTAGTATCAATATCTTTTAATATTTCTATATCCTTACTATTCTTAGAAAGCTGCATTAAATATTCTCTACAAGCTCCACAAGGTGATCCTACATTGCCTTTAGAATCAACACATACTAACTTAACAATCTCATTCTCTCCATTGGTAATCATATTAGCAATAGCATTTCTTTCACCACACATACCAAGAGTAGATGCCGTATCAATACATACTCCAGTATAAATATTATGATTGTTAGTTAATATTGCTGCCCCTACTCCTCCAGCACTGATCATTCCTGAAACTTCTCTTGAATTTCTAACATTTTTAGCTTTTTCATATAATTCTTCCCAAATGGTGTTTTCACTATATAAATATTCTATATGAATCGCATACGCACCATTTTTATTAATGGCATCTTCATATCCATCAAGTTTATTTACATTTTTTATTGCTTCATCTTTATCATTAGTAAATGATGTAGTATATCTTGTTCCCTCCATAGTAAACAATTCTTCTAATGAATTATAATAATTGATTTTTTTTACTTTAACATAAAACACACCTAAACTATCACTCGTAAATTCTATTACATCATTTTCTTTTAAACCACTATAATCATGCTTACCATTTTCTTTATTGACTCTTATTTCAATCGTTTTAGCATTATTTTTAATGCTTATAGCTTCGCTATCATTAATATTTAATCTTATTGTCATTCTTACTCTCCTCACTTCATAACAAAAAAATTCTGCATAATGCAGAACCAAATGCTAAATAACATAAAAGAATATTTGTTATAAGGCGAAGACTCTAGGAGTCGTGATTAATTCTGCATTATTTATTATTTGTAAATATTTCATATTTAATCACTCTCCTTTCTTTGAATAATTTACAACAGTAATATATTATAGATATTGAATTTTGTCAATGTATAATACTTTTAAATTTAAAGGATAAACACTAATTTTCTTTTTTTCCTATTTTCTCTATTAATTTAAAGTATATTTGTCTTATTTCTGTTTTATCAGATGGACTAGTATTAGAAAGATTAATGGTTAATTGATATCCACTATCCATCGAGAATAACAAACTAGTACTAGAATCTTTATATTCAATAGCAGAGGATGAAATATTTACATAAGGAAAGAAATGAATCTTTTTAGTTTTACCAAAAATACCTTTTTGAAGGAAAATAATTATTTTTCGATCAGTTAACAATAACTTCTTACGAAAAGAAGAATAACTACACCAAATATTCTCATCTTGTTCTACATAATCAAATACAAACTTTGGTAATTCTTTAACATCTATCTTACGTGAAAATCTACAATAAGCTAACTCTTTATACTTAATATAAGCCATAACTTCACCTTCTACTACTATTCATAAATTTAGTTTATCACATAATAAATACAAACAAAAGAAAAAGTTAAGACTTTACAGTCCTAACTTTACAATTATTGAAAATCAGCTAATCCTAGTGGTGTTACTTCTGTACCACCTTTAGAATATATTACTGGATCAAGTTCAAATACTTTTGTATAAGTTGGTTGAATCACAGTAAATACTGTTTTAACATAAACTTTATTTTCTGTATCTTTAGTATCAAGAATTGCTTGATAAATTTCAGGATATCTACTAGAAACTTTTTGACCACTCCAATATATTGGAGAATTAGCACTGATAGTAAATGTAGAATCTGAATTTGGATATTTAGTAGTAGTACTATTACATAAAGTGTTATCCCACCAATTATTAATAACAGTTTTTTCATCTTTTTGATAAGTTACACCATTATCAGTACTATAATACATTTCTATTTTAAATCCTTCTGTTGCAGAACCATAAGTAAATGTTAAATCTCTATTAAATTTAATTGCAAAGGAATTAAAATTATTAATTGTTCCACCATCTTTATTTTCATCAATATAGTTAGCACCAACTGCACTTTCAGTTATCACAAGTCTATCTTGTTTAAATGTAACGGTTTTAGTATTTCCAATTAAGTCAGTTGCAATTACCTCATAATCTCCATCTGGCAGATACCATATACCAAACCATGTTCCATATTCATCTTGTGGATCTGTAGTTGTAGAATCTACTCTTTGTGATACACCATTAATTTTAACATCTACTGTAAATGGCAGAATATCATTAGCATGAACTTGTGGATTATCTCCTTCATCAACAACTAATGATGGAGCTGTTTTATCAACTATTATTTGCCCGTTTTGAGCTCCAATAGTCGTATTAAGAGCAGTTAATGGAGTCCCTACATTACCAGCTTCATCTTCATACCCATAAATTTCAAAACTTAATTCTCCATCAGTTAATCCATCTTCTTCACTTACTGTATAAGTTTTTGAATAAATATAATAAGTATTTCCATTAGCATCTACTTTTTCAACAGGATCTTCATATTGGAAAACCTCTTTACCATTAATTTTTACAATAGGATTAATAGCTAATTTTTCGTTAAAATGAACATTGATATAAATTTTATCTCCATTTGTGACATACATTTTACCATTAAAAGTTTGTCCACCATAAATTCCTAAATCTTTATATACAGGAGCTGTAGTATCTACTACTGTAATAAAAATTTTATTAGTAGCTACATTCCCATTTGCATCTGTTGTTTTATATCTTAAATAATATTCCCCAGGTGTTCCCATATCTACTGTATTATTAATTAACTCTAC
>CALVKH010000063.1 GCA_944332575.1 uncultured Bacilli bacterium
ATTTTTAAAAATATTATTTGACTATTAAAGAATAATATGATAAAGTTATTAAGCAAGTATTATTAACTGAAGGAGGAGAATTTATGGCAATTAATGTATCAAATAGAAAACCAAATTGTAAAGCTAGAGATAGATCTCATGCTTTAAATACTCATAATCGTAAACAAAAATTAAATTTACAAGTGATAAGATTAGCAGATGGAACTAGAGTTAGAGTTTCAGCTAAAGAAAAAAGAACTTTATTTAAAGATTTTAATATTGAAGCATAAAAAACTAGATAAAAATTATCTAGTTTTTATTTTGCTATAATACTAATTTGTTTTTATTACATAGGGATTAGAACTAGTTCCATCTCCTTCCGTTATCTCTATCCCAGATTTTAGATTGATGACCGGGCGAGCCCCGACACTGCCGCCCACGTAGTAGACGTCCAAGTACCCGCGCGCAAAGACGCTCCACTCATAAGCACTCGACCCGTCGAAGTACCTAGGGGACATTGTCCAATAAACATCTCCTGTATATAAATAATAACTAGTATTCGATATGCTATCTCCACCCGCATACGCTACTTCATCGGCTGTTATTAATCCTATTGGATAATCTAATGATTTATTTCCTTTATCACTACTACTTGTTGTATATAAATCATTACTCTGTGGACACGAAAACTGTGGTTGATATTCATTTACTAATCTATTGTATGCTCCATAATATGTGTAATTTGTTCCATATCCTAAGGCTGTATCAGCTTGATGCCATTTTCCGTTTTTATCAGATACACTCCTATCTCCACAGAATCCAGCATCTGCTAAATAACTAGAATAATTGGTTAACAAGTTGTTTTCATACCAAGAGTCTAGCACTTCTTTTATTGTACTATCATTAACATTAGCATGAGTCTCTTCATAACTACTACTTCCCGCTGTTCCATACATATATCCTACATAGGCATTATCATTATAACTGCTATTAAATGCACTAGTTCCTATAGTTGCTGCACTGCCTGTTGCATCCGCTGCTGTTCCTTGATAGATTAACCTAACACTTCCATCTTCATTGATCCTTATGATTCTCCAATAAAATCCTGCAAAACTTACATAATTATTTTCTACTGCTCCTCTATAGTAATAGGTTATTCCATTGTTTTCTGTATTGGTACTTGTATAATATAATCCTTTTGTTCCATCCTCTTCACTTGTCTTACTAAAATCAATATTTGCATCACTTTGCGGTGTATTATTACTTAATATTGCATTTACTAGTGTAGGTGGCCCTTGTATCTCTGGATCACTTGGTGTTATTACTTGGCCTACATCTTGAACATAATCTATACTTACTGTTAGTGTATTATTTGTCACTTCTGGTTGACTAGTTATTGACTCATCATAACTTATGGTAATATTAAATGTTGTCTGTGACTCCTTTGGTAATTTATCTCCTATTCTTATATTGCTTATCTCAAACTTTATTGCATCACTTCCTGTTTCACTTGCTTCAATATTTTCTATTATGGCATCTAGTGTTCCTTTGTTCTCTACTGTTATTTGATATTCTATGGAGTCACCAGGACTTTTTAGGTCTACATCAAACGTTGCTGTGGTTCCACTTGCTGTAGGTGGATTATTTATTGTTACTCCATTTGTTTTACTTAACTCTTGAATATTCGTAAATACTACACTCCAATTTGACTCTATACTTGATGTTCCATTGATATTTAATGTTGTACTAAAGGCTGCAAATCCTATTACCATGATGCATACTGCTACACATAATGATGCTATTATTATCTTCTTCTGTTTCATTACTACCTCCGTTATTATTTATTCTATACCCATTATATCCCCCTTCTCAGAGAACTTTCAATACCTTATTTTACTTTTACATTTTACTTGACAGGGTATAATATCTTATATATTTATTTTAACAAAAAATAATATTTTTTTAAATACCCTCATCACTATAAATTTCGACAAAAAAAGACATAATTTAAATTATGTCTTATTCATCATCAATATCTAATATTTCTATTTCATCAACTACTGCTAATTGTTGCTCAATAACTAACTTTAGTTTTTTCTTAAATATTCTTACATTTCTTTCTAAAGTATCAGCTTTTAGTTCTATCTTCTCTGCTCTTAATAGAGCATCATTCACGATACGGGATGCATTACGTCTTGCTTCTTCAACAATTATTTTAGATTCATCCATAGCTTGCTTTTTAATATTATTACTAGCTTCTTCAGCTTTATACATAGATCCTTTTAAAGTATCTTCCATGCTCTTATATTTAACAAGCTCTTCTTTTAAATTATTAATCTCTAATTGTTGAGACTTGACTCTTTTAATCATAGACTCAGTATTAGCAATAACATCGTCAATAAATTTATTCACTTCACTACGATTATACCCATTAGCCTCATAACTGAATTTGTCCATGTCATCACCCCATTACTGATAACTTACTACCAATTAAATTCTTCGTCCTCTTCTTCCTTATCTTGCTTTCTTCCTTTAGCTCCTTTACTAGTAGGATTACTATCGTCAGAAATTTTTCCTTCTACATTAATATTATTTGGAGTACATAAGAATATTCCTCCACCTAACTTTTGTAGATCTCCTCCAATTGCATATAAAGTTCCGCTTAAAAAGTCTACTATTCTTTTTGCTTGATCTGGTGTTACTCTTTTCAAGTTAACAACTACTGCACTTCTATTTTTTAAGTAATCCGCAATTTGTTGACTCTCTGAATAAGCACGTGGTTCTAAAAGCATCATTTTATTACCAGCATCACTAGGTTGTTCACTATAATATTCAGTAGTAGATACTTCTTCTACTTCACTTGTATCTCCGCCTGAAAAGAAACTTTTAAATTTATCTAAAGCCATAATAATTCCTCCAATTTTTTTATTCTCATACTTTTATATAAATCATTGTAACACAGTTTTTTACATTTTTAAAGAATTATTTTTCTCCATACCATAATTTTGTAATATTACTATTACTACTTAATGGTTCTGGATTAGGTTTATCAATCTTAATATCCACTGGAACTTTAAATGCTGAACCAAACGCAATAGCGTTTCCAGGTTGTAATGTTTTCAAATGAGCGATAATCTCATCACTGACATTAGGAACCATTTCCTTAATGTATGCTAAATCTTTAGGATGAAGTGTTCTTAATATAATAAAGTTAGAACACTGTGAAATACTAGTATCACTAAGTTCACTAGGTCTTTGCGTAATAAGTCCTAATAATACTCCATATTTTCTTCCCTCTTTAGTAATTCTATCAAATATATTATATCCTAATAACTCAGTATCTCGATCTGCTTGAACATATCTATGCGCTTCTTCAATAATAATATGAAAAGGTATACTTCCACGCTCCGGTGACTCAGTAGCAAAATCAAATAACATTTTAGAAATTATTTTAGTAAGTGTTTTAGCCATACGGTCATTCACATAGTTAATATTAAAGTTTACGATTTGTGCTTTTTTACCATCCGCAGTTGTGAGTAATTTAGCAATATAACTTCTTCTATCAATCATATCTTTATAATCAAAGAAATCTGCATACTCACTATTAATTAACGTATGTAATCTAACACTTAAAACATTAGCATAATCAAAAACCTTATCACTTTTTAAAACTCCTTCAGAAATTAGTGAAAAATCAAGTGCTAGTTCTAAATCCTTTAAAGTATAAGGAATATCTCCTTTAGGATCCGGAATTTCTAATCCTTCTACGATAAATGTTGAAATAAAATCAACGACTAATTCCATTTCTTGCATTTTTCCAGTTTTATCAATATATAAGCACTGTCTTAATGTTCTAACATAACCAGGTTGAGTAATTTGACTCTCTAAATTTAAATCTTTCGTTTGATAAGTAGTTAAAATTGCAATGATTTGATCTCTTATCTTACTAGAATCTTTCCCACTTCTTAAAATATCTAATAAAGCACGTGCTACAATATCATTACGATATTTTATAACTTCAGGTTTTTCATCAGTAATAAATTGGGGATTTCTTAATATAGGAACTAATTTCAAAGCTTTCTCAATAATAGATAACTGAGCTGGTTCGCTAGCATCTAATAATAAAGCAATATCATCTATTCCTAATAACCATAAAGGTATTCTTAACAGTTCTCCATCTGGATATAATGAATTAGTGGTATAAACTTTATAATTTAATACTGGTGATATTTCACTTATTCTTGAAAATGCATTTGTATACTCTCCATAAGCATCAAATATAAAAATATTTGCATTAACCGGTAAATAATTATTACTAGTAAATATGTTTTGAATAATTCTTGCTACTGTACAACTTTTTCCAGAACCCGTATTACCTAGAATGGCAAAATGATTACTAAAAAAATTATTAACTCCTACATTAATACGATAATTAGTATATACACTAGATTTACCTAAATATATTTGATCATTATCAGTTATTTGTTGATCCCCTAACAAAAGAGCTAGCTCTTCCATAGTAATAATTCTAACACTAGATTTAAACGAAGGCTTCTTAGTAAATCCAGGTAAAAATATATTATCAGCGATTTCTCCTACTATAGATATCTTAGCATTATTAACATCAATATTTACTATTTCACCAACGATCTTTTTCGTTCCGTCTTCAAAAACAACATGAATATTAATTAAATTAGTCTGAGTAGTAACATCGATCGCTAATTTAACTGTAACTATATTATCTTCAATATTAATAATATTTCCTATCATACTAATCAACCCTATTCTAGGAGAATTATAACACAATATTTATTAATTGAAAATATAAAAAGAAAAAATGTAGAATAAATCTACATCATTATTGATTTATTTTCACAACGTATGGATTAGAACTTGTTCCGTCTCCTTCAGTTATTTCTACAGTTGATTTCAGATTACTGATTTCCGTTATAGACGGACAAGTTTCTGTATGTAACAAAAACCAGCATTTTTACAAAAAAAGAAATAGTTTAACTATTCCTCTATCTTAATTCTTTTTGAATATTCGCATCCACAATAATCTTGACGATATAAGTTATATATTCTGGATAATTCTATACTTCTTTTATATCCATCCCTCTTTTTAAAATCAGCATATAAATAACTAATATTGTAAATTTTACCTAATTCTTCACCAATTTCATTTAACACTTTAGCATTTTTATAAGGACTG
>CALVKH010000064.1 GCA_944332575.1 uncultured Bacilli bacterium
TCATTAATACCTCTTTCAATTAATACACATCTTCTTTTTTTATATCATTTATGTACCAATTCATATTCTTTAGCAATTATTCTTTTATCGCTACAATATTCTATTATATACTTATTATTCTTCTTACAAATGATTATTCCTATGGTCTTATCTTGAGTACTTCTCTTGATATTATTATCTACATAATTCATGTATACCTGTATTTGTCCTATATGTTCTTTCTTTAGTTCTGTTACTTTAAGTTCTATTACCACATAACAATTAAATTCTATATTGTATAATAGAAAATCAATATAGTTATAAGTATCTCCTATTTTTATCTTATATTCATTTTTTACATAACAGAAGTTACTACCTAATTCTTCAAGGAAATTATTTATATCTTCTAATATCAATTTTTGTAACACTTTTTCGCACACAACACTATAATTATTTTTATTATTTATAATTATAGGATTCTTTATTAAATCTTCTACTTTTGGTGTTTCTTGATTAATTAACTTTAATCTTGCCTTTTCATCTAATCTTTCGTATTCTTTGTTTTTGATTTTTTTTATTAATTCGCGTTTACTCAAGTTCTGCTTATAACAAATATTGATATAATAGATAATTGCATCATCATTATTAATTCTTAATAACTCGCAATAATGACTCCAAGATAAAATTGCAGCCACTGGTTGCAATTTTTTATTGCAACATATTTTTTGATAATACAACCTCATATTATACAAAGTTCTCATACTATAACTTCTATTTAAATCACTAGTAAGTCTTATAGAATATTCTCTTATAATTCCTTCACCATAATGCTTTCCAGCTTCTACAAGTAATTTTCCTACATTATAATATGTTTTTAAGTCACTCCTATTTTTACTATAATCTTTTACTTTCTTTGTTATTTCATTATTTATAATTTGTTCTTTTATCTCATTATAATAATTCATCCCTTAGTCCTTTCTATGGTGCATGAGTCTCTATTTTTAATTTATTTTTCTTAACCATAAATGTAATACTTCCATGTTGATCTGTTCTATATATTTTAGAATTATTTAGATTATTTAATACTTCATTATTAGGATGTCCAAACCTATTATTTTTACCTACTGATATAACTGCATACTTTGGGTTGATAATATCTATAAATTTTTTACTAGAACTTGTCTTGCTCCCGTGATGTCCTACTTTTAATATATCAATATCGTTAAGTTCATATTTTTCTAAAATATCTTCTTCAACTTCTACCCCGGCATCCCCCATTAATAATAATTTAATTTCTTTAAAATCTATATAAATAACATTTGAATTATCATTTTCGTTATCGTATACTTTATTATTTAAAAAAAACAATTGATTATTATTTATATTTAACTCTTTTATATTTTGATAGTATGGTATCTTCTTTTTTTCTAATACTTCGATAAATTCTAATTCCAATTCTTTATAGGCATCATTATTTAATATCACTTTCTCAACATTAATCTTATTGACCAAATTTATCGCTTCACCCATATGATCATAATCTCCATGGGTTAAAATTAAATAATCTAACCTTCTTATTCCCAAAGATTTTAGTAAAGGAATCACTGTATTATCAGAAAGATGGTTATTATTAGTACTTTCTTCCCATTCTTCTTTCTTATAAGTTATTTTACCTCCAGTATCAATTAGTAATGATTCATTATGAGAATGGATTAAAATACTATCCCCCTGCCCCACATCTATAAAAATGATATAATCACTACTGAATATATAATTGTAATTATAGTGAATTACTAAAAAAACTATAAAAATATATACCATAAATTTACTTCTACTCCATTGTTTTAACATAATAAATATTAGAATAAAATATAATAAAACTATAAAAATATTAGGCTTCCTAAAAACCAATACGCTAGGTATACTTCCACACAATCTAGTAATACATTCCATAGCATTTATTATGAATGATAATACATGATCAAAAATAGGAAATAAAAAAGTTATCAAAGTAAACGGAAATAAAATACAATTCATAAAGGGAATAAAAAACATATTATAAATAACACTTAAAATATTAATCTGATAAAAATTATATAAACAAATAGGGAGACTTACTAAAAAGGATATCAAAGATGTGATAAATACTTTTCTAAAATATCCTTTTTGAGAATTAATTAAATTACTACATGAAATCAATACTAAACTTATAATAGCAGAAAACTGAAAACCTATTTGAAAAATAATAAAAGGATTTAAAAAGAGTATGAATGATATACCTAATATGAAAACATTTAATGTTTTCATTTTTAACCGAAATATCTTATTTATTGATAATAGGATAAAAATAACTACTGCCCTTATGATCGATGGAGAAAATCCTGTAATAAACATATAAAACAAAAGAAATATAGTAACTATGAAGTATCTTATTTTTTCTTCCATTCTAATTTTTTTCAAAAAAAACAATAAAAGCCCAGCAAAAACCGTAATATGAGTTCCAGAGATAGCAAATAAATGACTAATACCAATATCTTGATAAATATTAACTATATCCTTATTAATGTATCTATCATCTCCTAATATTAAAGCCTTTAAATAGTGTGATGATTTATCGATTTTTTCTATTCGATTAGATATCATATTTTTCAACGCATAAAGAATATTATCATTATCTTTTACCTTACTGTAACTATCTATTTCTAACAAATAATAAATATCATTATAATATAAATATTTTTTATAATTAAACAAATTAGGATTAGTATTGTTACTAGCCTCTTTTAAATTTCCTTCAATATAAATATAGTCTCCTAATTCATATTCATTTAAAAATTTTTCTTTTTCTAGATAACTACTAAAATAATAACTAGCTTGTAATTTTTCTTTACCATCTAATTTTAAATTCAAATAATTACCAT
This sequence comes from uncultured Bacilli bacterium, assembly GCA_944332575.1. Lineage (GTDB taxonomy): Bacteria > Bacillota_I > Bacilli_A > RF39 > UBA660 > RGIG3091. Next base: position 2,901 of record CALVKH010000064.1, read on the forward strand.
CAACATAAATATCCGTAATAATACAATTAAATACTGTGTCATTTAAACTATAAATACTTTCTTTAGGTAAAGAAACAACTACTATACTATAAATAATTGATATTAAAAATAATAAATAAAATAACCAATTATATTGTAATATAGTCCTTAATTTGCTCAAAAGTAGATTCACCTATACCTGTGATATTCATAATATCTTCGATCTTTACAAAAGGACCATTCTCTTCTCGATAACTAATAATACTCTTAGCTTTTACTTCTCCTATTCCAGGTAATGTCATTAATAACTCTAGTGAAGCAGTATTTAAGGATACTTTAGTATCTACTTCTACATTAGAATTATCTTTATTATTTTCACTATCAAAAATATCAGTACAACTATCATTATCTATTACTTCATTATAATTAATACATAGTTCTTCTTTATTCTTTTGTTCTTCTAAAACTTTATCAAAATTACTAACTTCATCTTTACTATATATAACTATAACCATTTCATCTTCAAGATATTTACCCAAATTATTAACACTAGTATCAGCATTACTATTTAGTCCTCCGGCTCTATTAATAGCATCTATTACCCTAGATCCTACTTTGAACTCATAAACGCCAGGATTTTTTACTGCCCCTTTAATATCTACTTTTAAATTTTCTAAAATTTGCTCTTCTTCCGTTGGTTCCTCTTCTATTTCAATAATTGACTCGATTTCCTCATTATTATTAACATTGTCTATTTTATTATTAACTAAAAAATATATTCCTAAATTAGATAAAACAATGAATACTAATAAAATACCTCCTATTAATAAATTAACCTTATAAACAAAAATAAAATCTTTGACCTTATTATATAAATCCATCAAAAAAACCTCCCTAAGGAGATTATTAACTTTTTATATCTTTTTTCCTAGCTTTTTGACAATTTTCTAGTGTTATTTTCAATCGCTACTCTTTGCACAATAGTAAGCGCTACTACTAAACATATAGTAAAGCTTCCTCCATAAGATAAAAATGGAAGTGGTACTCCTGTCATAGGCATTAATCCCAATACCCCCATCAAATTAACAACAATATGCAAGAAAATATAGAAAGCCACACCATAACACATAATAGCATTTCTATTATTATAACTATCATGACCAATAATAACTATTCTTGTTAATAAGAATATATACAACAAGAGAATAAAAATACCAGATAATAAGCCTAATTCTTCTATTACAATTGGAAAAATAAAATCAGTATGAGAATCAGGTAAATACAAATATTTTTGAGTACTATTACCTAATCCTTTGCCAAAAAGCCCTCCATTATTGATAGCAATATAACCATTACATACTTGATTACCATTATCATAAAACTTTTCTTCGCTACAAGGATTAGTAAAATCTAATCTTTCTATTTGATGTTGAAATACTAAACTATTTCCTTGATTAATAAGAACAATTACTCCTACTACTGCAGCTATCATAACTATAAAAATAGTTCTATATTTTATTTTAGTATCAATTGGAACGATTAAGAAAATAAAACCAACAATACCAGCAAAAATGATAGCCGTTCCTAAGTCAGGTTGTAACATTAATAATATAACAATAATAGCACATAAAATTAACGGAAATAAACTAACTTTATAAGTATTCAGCTTATTTCTATTGATATCATAAAAACTTGCCATCCAAACGATCATAATAATTTTGGCAAATTCACTAGGTTGCAAATTAAAGGGACCTAAATCAAACCAAGAAGATGCTCCTCCTACTATTTTACCGTATAATAATACAACAGCTAAAACAACGGTGATAGCTAATAATCCTGGCCATGAAATAAACCCATAAAATTTAGTAGAAAACCGGATACTAATGAACGAAGCAACTACACCAGCTAATAAAAACAAGCCTTGCCTTGCAACAAAACGATATGGACTAGCCGAATATCGCATAAATGCAGCTACATTGGAAGATGAGAACACCATAACTAAACCTATTACAAATAATACTACACTAATTAGTAGTAACCATTTATCAATATATCGTAATATTTTCATCTCATCACTTCCTATTGTTAAAATAATTATAACATACAACTAAAAAAAATAGAATAAAGATTAACTTATTCTATTAATTAGTTTTAATGACATAAGGGTTAGAACTAGTTCCATCTCCGCTTATTACCTCTATTCCAGATACGAGATTGATGACCGGGCGCATACCAATGTTAACA
>CALVKH010000065.1 GCA_944332575.1 uncultured Bacilli bacterium
GGATTTCTTTTATATTTATCCTCTTCTACTGTATCTCTTACTCCAACCATTAGATCTTCTGGATTTTTACCAGAAATTTCATAATAATTATTAGCTTTCGTTATATCAAAATATACATTACCATTAGATAAATATGCATAGCCATCCTCTAACATTTTAGTAATCATTTTAATATAAGTATCAATATGGTCACTTGCTTTCTCTACAATAGCGGGTTTTCTTATATTTAATTTACTACAATCTTGAAAAAAAGCATTAGTATAAAAATTAGCAATATCATATACAGATTTATGTTCACGAGCACTAGCAATACTCATTTTATCTTCGCCAGTATCAGCATCACTAGTAAGATGTCCAACATCAGTAATATTCATTACTCTTAATACTTCATATCCTAAATATTCTAATCCTTTTTCTAAAATATCTTCAAATATATAAGTACGTAAATTACCTATATGAGCATAATGATAAACCGTAGGACCACAGGTATATAATCTAACAATTCCTTCTTCATTAGGAGTAAATGTTTCTATTTTTTTTGTAAGTGTATTATATATATTCATCTCACACCTCTTCTTAATTATATTACATATATATGAAATTTTTGTGTTGTTTCTATGTAATTATAACATAAAAAGTAGTATATAAATACTACTTAGATTATTTTAAGAATAAAAACATTCATTTATTATTTTTAATATTTCTTTGCTATGGAGTTTTAATTTTATATCAGATAAAATGTTCATTGCTTTTAATTGTTCAAAAGTCTTAGGCTTTTTCAAAATAAGATTATTTAATTCTTCATCACTAAATATATAATAAGCAGGAATATTCATGATAGATGATTTTGTAGTTCTAAATTCTTTTAATTTATTTTTTAAAGATTGTTCTTTCAACAAAATATTTTTATATTTTTCTACTAAATTACTGCTAGTATTAGATATATTACCTTCTAAAAAGGAATTAGCTAATTCCAACATATTCTTTTTTGAAGAAAAGCAATTATGATCATATTTTCTTAGATCTTGTTTTATATATTCAACTAAATTATCAACTCTTATGGTAGAATTTTTTATCTCTTTTGGCGCATATTTAATATTTAACAACGACTGTGAATTACAAAGAACAACCAATGGTTTAAACCACAAATTATCAAAATTAGCTTCTCTAAAAAAAGTAATGATTTTATTATTTTTACTAAGCCAACGTTTTTTTAGTATTTCTTTATGATTTACTGCTTGAGTATATGGAGAATAAATTGCTTCCTTTACAATATTTTTATTGAAATAATATTCTCTTTTAAATTGACCACTACTATTAACAGTAATATTTCCTATTAAATTTTTACATTCAACCAAATAGCAATAACCTTTTGTAATAATTATATAATCTATTTGAGCTTTTAAATTTTCAAAAGTTAATGTTATATCATGAAGAACATACATACCAATATTAGCTTTTCTCAACTCATATGCAATTTCTTTTTCACCTTGTAATCCAATCTCTAAAAACTTAATGTCTCTATCGATTTGATCCTTATTTGCTATTTTTTCTCGTATTTCCTTTAATTGACCAAGTTGCGTTTCTAAATTGCTGTCCTCCTTTAGAAAAACAGTTTCTCTAAATTGATTAAATAAATTCATAAATGTACCCCATTATTATTTTCAAACAACTTCTTATAAAAGAATTTTAATATATTATGAAATATATATCATATGAATGGTATTTTATTATCCATTAAGTATAATAGTTAAAACCAATACATATCGCATATCCTAACTGGATAGCTATTCCCCCTATAAGTTATTGTTTATTGTATCATACTTTTAATCAATTAAAAAGACTGTTCCTTATTAAGTTCTAATTTTTAAAATTACCTTCAAAATATGTAAAAATATTTTCACTAGGAACAGTTAATTTAAAAAGAAATTTATCCTTATCTAATTTTAAAACATAAAGACTCGTTAATTTATGAAACATATCATTGTTTTTATTAGTAGGTAGATAAAGTTCCAAAAACCCTTCCCTATCTTCATTAGGTCTTTTAATAAATGCTTCTGTTTCTATCATATATTTTGTAATATCTTCTATTCCGTCATTAAAATTATTTAAAGTTTCTAAATCCAACTTAAGCATAAATCTAAGAAAAGTATCTTTATTGTCATCATCAACGCCTGATATTTCCAAACAAAGTAAAGGACTAGAAAATTCTTTGCCTCTTTTTCCGTCTACAAATTCTACGGTGTCTATACTATCATAATAATAAGTGAGCTTAGCATCTTTAATATCTTTACCATCAATCTCAAAAACATAATCAGGAAAATTTAAAACTTCTTCCACTTCTTTTGTTTTGCTATGATTTAAAATTGTATTAACATAAGTTTTACCCATTAGTATCTCTCCTTTCTTTATTCATTATACTATTTTTTGTGTTTTTACCTAATTTGCACCATAAATTCTTTGCTCATATAAATTCAAAGGCTTATTATATATTGGCTAAGATAAAATTTCACTTGTATGTTTTTTGTTACTTATGGCATATTGACTTGATGTTGGCATTAACCCCCCACATACAGTTGGAACTTGGTGTATATTTGTGATAATACCTTTATTTAAAAGATTAGTTCTAACTCTTTCTAAATTACAATCTATCTTATCAGTTAAAGACCAATAAGAAACCCCACTTAATCTTACACCAGAATTATTAATAATTGATGATATTTCTCCAAGTCTTTGTTTTTTTATATCATATACTTGTTCATAGGAAAATTCAGGATTATCACCTATTGTTCTTAATGTTTCGCTTTCTCCTAAAGATAAATCAAATTCGGTTATTTGAACATTCAAACCATGTGTTTCTTGCAATGCCTTAAAATCGTTGAAACACGATTGTAATTGTCCATTGCTTGTTCTAAATGTTATATGCATTTGTGAACCTAAAGTATCTATTAAATCAGTTGATGTAGAATTAATTTGTTGTAATGTTTCAATTACTTTTTTTCTTCTTTCAGTATCTTCTAAAAACGGCTCGTTATATAAATAACTTACTCCATCAGGTTTATGTTCTCTCGCATAACTAAACACTCCACAAATATCTTCAATAGTTATTCCATATTTTGTTTCCCAAATATTTTCATATTCGCCTTTTTCGTTTTTATCAAAACTAACAAGTTCATTAAACAAATCAATAGCATTAATAACAGGAGTTCCATCTTCCAATCTATGTGTAGAATTATAACTATTAACAAAATCAACACTTGCTTTTACATAATCAGTTAATGTTTGTAATATTTCTGTTTTTGTGTTTCCAACAAATAGTTGCTCACAAGCATTTTTAGTAAGAAACGAATGTAATCTTACATGTTTATTGTTTTTTAATGCAAAATCCAAATCACGTTCAGCAAAGTAGAAGTCAAACTTATCTTTATTATCATCACTTAATAAATCATTTATAACTATCTCCGGTTTCCCAGACCCAATAAGTAATGTATCAAACATTGCCAAATTATTATTAACTAATACAAGTTCATCATATAAGTCACTATTTTTATTTTGGTCGCGTTCAGTTGAAATAAAATGATGAACTTGTTTTATTATTTCTTCATAATTATTAGGGTATCGTGATTGAATATAACCCCTTATGTATTTGATTGTTTCAGGACCTTTTCCTTGAGAATATGCTCGTTTAATAACGTTAATCTCTTCTTCACTTAATCCTAATCTATATAATGTATTATTTAAAACAACTTCTTTATTGCTATTATGAGGCACTAATGTATCTTGATAACTTTTAAATACGAAACGCTTTAATTGTTCTAAATCTTGATTAACGAAGTTTTTTAAATCGTCATGAGTAAATACTCCATTTAATTGCTTGCATTGATATACAAAAATAACAACATCTTCATATGTTTGACATTGTATAATAGATAATAATTCTAGTTGTTCACTACTAAAATACCCACCTACATTATTTGAAGAAACATTTAGATTATATAAATTCATTTTATCACCACTTACCATTATAATTATTAGTTAAAAAAGCATCACATAAATCTTTTACTACGTTTTCAACATTTATATATCACATAAAAAATATACTTGGGTATACCATGTATATTAGCAATATTTTTCTCAATCACTTACTCTAATATTTGTACCATCAACATTTTCATATACACGTTTCTCATTTTTAGAAACTTTTTTCATGATTTCATCTTCCAAATCAAAGCCTAACATTTCAGATAAGCCAAGTAAATAAATAGCAATGTCAGCTAGTTCTTCATTTAAATCATCTTTTTTCTTCCTGTAAGCATCGAACGCTTCTGCCACTTCTCCATACAAAAAACAAAACTCTTTTTCTACATTTGTAGTGTTAAATCCTTTATTTAATTTGTTTTGCCAAACTTCTTTTTGAACTTGTTTTAAATTCATCATATCCACTCCAGTATTGATTCTATTATTTTATTCTTATATAAAAATCTATAACTCTAATTATAATTCTCTTTCGTAAAAATATATTTTCATTGCTTCTTCACTATATGTAGGTTTTAAAATATCAATATTAAGAAAATTTAATATATAATATATTAGACATTGAGATGCAATTAACAAATCATATTCATATAATATCTCATCATATTTACTTTCAATTATTAAACTTTTTTCTTTTGCAAACAATGTTTGCACTCGTTCTCCAAAATAATTATATCATCTTTTAGTGTAATTTCATACATTCGTATTTTATATTTTCTTTTTTATTAATTGTATAGATATCCCGCTATTATCCTCAATTAAAAAAATTTCCTATTTAAGTCGCCATAAAGCACATCTAAATCATCTCCTTTAATCCATTTTATTTTACATAAAAAAGTATTGACAATCACATTCATCAATACTTTTTATTAATTAGTTATTAATTTGTTATCTTCATTAACTTGCTTTTGCAATAATTCTAAATCCTTGATGTTCTTATTATCTTTTAACACTTTCATTTGTCTTCTTGCAGAATTATTAAGTCTAACTATTCTTTCACTTCGCGGAAC
>CALVKH010000066.1 GCA_944332575.1 uncultured Bacilli bacterium
TCTTATACTTTTTATTTAATAATGATTATTCTTATGTCGATAATTGTAGTAAGAAAAAAATGACATGTTTTGTCGAATGTGTATAAAATTATAAAAAAGTAATCTATTATTTAATAGCGAGGCGATAATATGCTAAAAATAGAAATTGAATATAAAAGAGGAATTTTATTTGTAAGATTAATAGGAGAGGTAAATAAAACGACAATAAAAAACATGGATATAGTAGATAATATGATTAGGCGTGCTGGGATAAAATATTTATTAATTAATTTAGAGAAAGTTACAATTATAAGGCATGATGAAATAGTATCACTAATATCAAAATATAAAAATTTAATAGGAGATGATGGAAAATTATTAATCTGTGGATATTATGATTCTTTAAAATTAAAAGTGGATGTAAAAGATATTGATAAAATATATTGGTCAGGAAAAGAGACAAGTGCATTTAATATTATTAATATTTAAGGAGCTAAAATAATGAACGAAGAAGAATACGCAAAAATGATTTATAGCATTGCTCGTAAGTATAGTTTTGGAAATGATTTTGAAGATTTGTGTCAAGTAGGGCAAATTGGACTTTTAAAAGCTTTAGAAAATTATGATCCAGAGTATGGAAGTAAGTTCTCTTCCTATGCTTATACTTATATTCAAGGAGAAGTATTAAAGTATGTAAGAGAAAATAAGGTTATTAAAATAAGCAAAGATTTAATTGCTTTAAATAAATCGATAACTAATGCAAAAGAAGTATTAACTCAAAAAATGATGCGTGTACCAACGAATGAAGAATTAGCATTATTTTTAGAGATACCAGAGGAAAAAATTATAGAAGCATCTATGGCATCTGAATATGTTAAGAGTCTAGATTACGAATTAAATGATGAAGGAAAAGAATTAACTTTATATGACTCTATTAGTTATGAAGAAAAAGGATATAATGATAATATTTTAGATTTAAAAGAAGAATTAGCATTGTTACCAGAAGAAGAAAGAAAACTAATAATAGCTAGATATTATGAAGATAAGAGTCAACAAGAAACATCAGAAATGTTAGGTATTAGTCAAGTACAAGTATCTAGAAATGAATCAAAAATATTAACTAAGCTAAAAACTAAGTTAGCTAGTTAGTATTTTTTTTGCATAAAAATTTAATTTTTAGGGAACCTATTGTTAGGTGATATAAATGGAAAAAAAAGAATATAAGAAAATTGTGGATCGACATAAACCTACGGAAAACAGAGTACAAAATGCTGTCATTAGTTTTTTAGTTGGAGGTTTAGTTGGAGTTATTGGTCAAGGATTAATTGATTTTTATTCTAGTTGGCTAGAAATATCTACAAGGGACGCATCAACTTTCATGACGGTTACGTTGGTTTTTATAGCATCTTTATTTACAGCATTAGGTTTCTTTGATAAATGGGTAACTTTTGCTAGATGTGGTCTTATTATTCCTATCACAGGTTTTGCACATTCCATGACTAGTGCTGGTATTGAATATCGTAAAGAAGGTCCTATTTACGGTTTAGGAATGAATATTTTTAAATTAGCAGGTTCTGTTATTTTATATGGAATTGTATCTGCATGGATCTTTGGTACTGTTAGATATTTATTGTTGGGAGGATTATAATTATGACCTATAAATATAATAATGTTTATGTTGGAGGATATTCCACAGTAGTAGGACCTTACGAAAAAGATGGTCCATTAGGAAAACATTTTGATAAAAGTTATACTAACTTATATTGCAGTGAAGAAACTTGGGAACAAGCAGAAGTAAGACTTCTTACAGATAGTATTGATATTTTGTTAAAGAAAACCCATAAAGATAGAAAAAATATTGATTTATTAATATCAGGAGACTTATTAAATCAAGTTACATCATCTAGTTATGCCGCTTTAAAGTTTGATATGCCGTTCTTTGGAATATATAGTGCTTGTGCTTCTAGTGCAGAAGGAATTATTTTAGGGGCTAGTATGATCGATGGAGATAAGATTAAAAATTGTATTGCTGCAACTTCTTCACATAATATGTCTAGTGAAAAACAATTTAGAAATCCAACTGAATATGGTGCTCCTAAACCTAAAACAGCGACGTTTACGTCAACTGGAGGAGCTAGTATTTATTTAACCAAAGATAAAAGTAATATTAAAGTTGAGTCATCTACTATTGGAAAAGTAGTGGATATGGGACAAAACGATCCATTGAATATGGGAGCTGTTATGGCAGCAGCGGCTGGAGATACTATATATGAACACTTAAAAGCTTTAAAAAGAGAACCTAATTATTATGATTTAATTATAACTGGAGATTTAGGAGTTTATGGAAAAGAAATATTAATCGATTACATGCATACAGAATATGGACTAGATATTAGTAATAATTACGATGATGCTGGAACTATGTTATATGACTTAAATAAACAAGAAGAAGTCATGGCTGGAGGATCAGGCCCAGTATGTAGTGCGTTAGTCATTTATTCTAAGATCCTTCCAAGAATGGAAAAAGGAGAATTAGACCGAGTATTATTTGTACCTACTGGTGCATTATTTTCTCCTACTTTTGTATATCAACATGAAAATATAAATTCTATTGCTCATGCAATTAGTTTGGAGGCGGTAAGATGATATACGTATATTCATTTTTATTTGCTGGGTTTGTATCCATGTTAGGTCAACTTATTTTAGATAATACCAAATTAACAGCAGGACATATTACTAGTATGTTTGTAGTATTAGGAGCATTTCTTGATAGTTTCAGTATTTATGATAAAATCATAGCCTATGTAGGTGGAGGAGCTTTAGTTCCTATTACTAGTTTTGGACATTCCTTAATTCATGGAGCATTAGCAAAAGCTAGTGAATATGGATTAATTGGAATCTTGTCAGGTATGTTTGATCTTACAGCATCAGGAATTACTTCAGCAATCATCTTTACATTTGTCTTTAGTTTGTTCTTTAGACCTAAAAACTAAAAGGTTTAAAGAACTTTTTTCTTTTGCATAAATAACACATTATGATATAATTAATCTGTACAATTGGAAGTGGTAAGATGAATATAGAAATCAAAATAGACGAATTTGAAGGTCCATTAGATTTATTATTGCATTTGATAAAAGAATCTAAAATGGACATTTTAAATTTACAAATAGAACAGATAACGAATCAATATTTAGAATATATTAACAAAATGGAAGAGATGAATTTAAATATTGCTAGTAGTTATTTAGTAATGGCGGCAGAATTAATTGAAATGAAATCTAGATTATTGTTACCAAGACATGAGGAAGAAGAAGAGGAAGAAGAAGATCCAAAAGAACAATTAGTAAATAGATTAATAGAATATCAACGATATAAAGATTTAACAAAAGAATTTAAAGAATTAGAAGAAGAGCGTCATCAAATTTTTACTAAATCACCAGAGAGTATTAAAGAATATTTACCTGATATAGAAGTGATTAGTAACACTGATGTTACTTTAAACGATTTATTACAAGCTTTTCAAAAGTTTTTAGAAAGGCAAAAAGAAAAAGAACCTTTAATAACTAAGATAACCAAAAAAGAAATTTCAGTTGAAGAGAGAAGAAAGAGTATCAAAGGTATTTTAAAAAGCCAAGGAAAAGTTAATTTTTTAGATTTATTTGATACTTTAACCAAAGAATATGTAGTAGTAACATTCTTAGCTATTTTAGAGATGGCTAGGCAAAATGAGTTAATTATAGTGCAAGAAAGCAATTTTGGCGATATTATATGTGAGGGGATATAGATGAATTTAGAAGCAGTATTAGAAGGACTTTTATTTGTAGTAGGTGATGATGGATTAACAATGTCACAAATTAAAGATATATTGTCTTTAAATGAAGAAGAAGCAAAAGAGTTAATTATTTCTTTAAAAGAAAAGTATGAACAAGATGATCGTGGGATTAGGATAAATTTTTTAGGTAATACTTTTAAACTTACTACTAAGAAAGAACATAAAGAGTATTATCAAAAATTAATTGAAAATCCTGAGACTAATGTTTTATCACAGTCAGCACTAGAAACACTAGCTATTATTGCTTATAATGAGCCAATAACAAGACTAAAAGTAGATGAGATAAGAGGAGTTAGTAGTAGAGAAATGATTAAAAAGTTGGTAGCAAAAGGGTTAGTAAAAGAAGTAGGAAGAAGTGATTTACCAGGAAGACCTATTTTGTATCAAACTACTAGTGAATTTTTAGATTATTTTGGATTAGCTTCAAAAGATGAGTTACCAAAATTTGATACTATAGTAGAAGAAATAACAGATTCCATTGATTTATATGATTCTAAGTATAAAGAAGAATCTATTCAATAAAAATTGACGTTACGAAGTAATTATTATATAATATTATTCGTACATGCCTGAGTGGTGGAATGGTAGACGCGTCGGACTCAAAATCCGATGGTAGCAATACCATGTGGGTTCAAGTCCCACCTCAGGCACCATTGGGAAATCTGTCCAGACTTTTAAAGTTTTGGACTTAATATAGAAAATATCAATTTCTAAAAGAAGTTGGTATTTTTTTGTTGTTAAGAAAGGACAGGTTTAAATGATTAATATTATTAAGAAAGAATTAGAGTTTGATGATGAATTAAAAAAGAAGATAGAATTTATATGTGGGTTTTGTAATACTACTCCAAAAATAATAAATGGTAATATAAGAAAAATAGATAGAACTAATTTATCATATATTGAACCACATAGAATAATTATTAAAGGTATTACTTTTTTAGCCTTTAATTACTCAAAAACTATATATGTAGGTAATTTATCAAACAAACTTGAAATAAACGAATTAGAGTCATTTATAAAAGAGTTAAACTAATATTTATATACCAACTTCTTAAAAGATACTACTATTCCCTAATGATGAAGTAAAGTAAATGTTGGAAAAATATAAGAGAAAATACAAGTTATATAATTAATTTGTATTTTTTTTATATT
>CALVKH010000067.1 GCA_944332575.1 uncultured Bacilli bacterium
ACTAGTTGATATTTTGAATCGACAATATTTAATAGTTTGTCAATAGATGGATATATCACTTTATCACACTCCCTATTATTAGAATAAACCTGTTTACATTTTTTTTCAATAGATTGACTTTAATTAGACAATAATTGACATATAGGTTAATCTTTTTCTGTTTCTTTGATTACATAGATAGGTCTATTTTTAGTTTCTAAATAAATTTTAGATAAATATGTGCCTATAATTCCAATACAAAATAGTTGAATACCACTAACAAACAAAATAATACAAACTAAACTCGGCCATCCGCTAACTGGATCTGACCAAATTAAAGTTCTAATGATAATAACAATAATCATAATAAAAGATAATAAACAAAAAAATAGTCCAATAATAGCTGATAAAATTAACGGTATAGTAGAAAATCCAACGATTCCTTCAATAGCATAAACAAACAATTTAAAAAAGTTCCATTTAGATTTTCCTACTACTCTTTCAACATTTTTGTATTCTAACCACTTAGTTTTGAATCCCACATAACTAAATAATCCTTTAGAATAACGATTATATTCTTTTAAAGATAAAATAGCATTAACCATTTGTCTAGTCATTAATCTAAAATCTCTTGCTCCATCCACCATTTCTGTCTTAGACATTTTATTTATTATTTTATAAAATAGTTTAGCAAAAAAACTTCTAATTACCGGCTCACCTTTTCTTGAAATTCTTCTTGTCCCTATACAATCATACTCACCATTCTTAATATTATCATACATTTCTATCAACATCTCTGGTGGATCTTGTAAATCAGCATCCATAATTGTTATATAGTCACCTGTTGCATAGTTAAGACCCGCATACATAGCAGCTTCTTTTCCAAAATTTCTAGAAAATGAAATAAATCTTATTCTCTCATCTTTTTTTACCATATCTTTAATTACTTCTAAAGTTTTATCAGTTGATCCGTCATCAACAAAAATGACTTCCAAAATAACTTTCGATAGTTTTTTTGATACTTTATTTATCTCATTACAAAAATAAGGTAACGCTAATTCTTCGTTATAACAAGGAACTATAACCGTCAACTTTTTTTTCATAACATCACCTTATTTTTTATCATAATTATCAATATAATCTTCAATTAACTTTACCATATTTGAAGTATTACTTACATATTTTTTTGGTTTAAAAGTTTCTGCTTTTTTTAATATCTTATCCAATTTATCAAAATCTTTTAATTCTAAAATATATCCTTCTTTTGTAAACTTCTTTATAATTTGTAATTGATGATCATTTACATGTTCTCTATATTTTGAAAGTCTCGCTGCAGCAATTACTTTCTTACCATTTTTTAATCCTGCTAAGATTGAGCCTACCCCACCATGGGTAATTAATATTCTACATTGATTCATTAAATCATTAAATTTATCTGCCGGTATTAAATCAAAAGTTTCCATCAAATCACTTTCGTATTTTGTTGTACCTATTTGAGCAATTACTTTTTCTTTAATATTTCCTTTTTTTATTTGTTTCTCGACCGCTTTTAACAGGCGAGAAAAATCTTTATCTTGAGTTCCCAAAGTTACTAATATCATAATATCCCCCTAATAAATCCATCCACCATACTTAGCTTTAGGATATAACTTTAACATATCTTCCCATTGCACTATAAACAAATCAGCAAACTTATACACCATTTTACCCGTTACTGATTTAGTTTCAGAATTAGCAAAAGTCTCAATATATATTATTTTACTACCAAAAATTTTACCTATACAACACATAGGACCAGCTGTATGAGCCCCAGTAGTTATAATAACTTTTGGTCTTATTTTTAAATATAAAATTAAACTTTTAAAACAATTATATAATAATTTAAAAGGGTAAACTAACATGTTAGACTTTGTACCATATACTAAGTAATTTACTCTTTTAGGATATTTATCTTTTAAATACATGTTGGATTTTGTCTTTTCTGTAATAATATGAAAATCATATTTATTAAACATACTCTTTAGTTGCATTAATTCTGATAAATGTCCCCCTGTTGAAGAAATAAATAAAACTTTTTTCATCAAAACCACCACTCTTTTTTAATTCATAATTGCATTATTTATAAAATCAATCCATTTATTTGTAATTTCTTCTTTAGAAAACTGTTTAGCTTTTTCTAATGCTTTTTTTCCCATTTCTTTTCGTAATTTAACATTATTCATCAACTCTTCTAATTTTTTAATCATCTCATCTTGATCTCTATTTTTAATCACAAATCCATCTACATTGTTACTAATAATATCGCTAACACCACTTCTAGTTTCATAGGCAATACAAGGAAGGCCAATACTCATCGCTTCTAGTAATACCATTGGTAAGCCTTCACTAATAGATGTCATTATAAAAATACTACTTTTATATAGTTCATCTAAAACTTCACTGTGAGGCTTGCTTCCTAATAATAATACTTTTTTAGTTAATTTTTTTTCTTTTATTTGATTAGTTAAATTATTCTTTTCCTTACCATCACCAATTATTTTAAAAATCCATTTATTATTTTCTAATTTACCAGCAATATCAACAATTTCATTAATTTTTTTGCCAGCGTCTAATCTACCAACAAAAATAACATTATTGCTATCTAAATTAGAGCTCTTATGAACAATATCATCTAGCATATTAGGAATCGTAATAACCTTTGTTTTTGAACCTCTTAAAAAACGTTCATAATCCTCTTTAAGACCATTGGTTAATGCTAAAACATAATCGATATCATAATAATTATAATACATCGTTCTTATATATTTTTTATTATCATTATGATGATAATGCTCTTGGGCTACTTTTAAAATATTATTATTACCATATCTATTCAATAAAGTAGTAAATTCAATGCGAGTAGAAATGACAATACCTTCTTTAATATTTTTTATTTCTTTTATCATCATAAAGTGTTTTTTCCATAATATTCTAGCAGCAATAAAAGAATTTTTCACTATTGATATTATTTTAATATGTTTAATAGCATCAAGTAGTTCTTCTCTATTTGGCTTACCTTCATATAAATACTTTATTTTTACTCTTTTATCTATGTTATAAATATTATCACTAGATAATTTATAAAAACAAATGATTTGAACATCTCTATCTTTACATAAACTATTAGCTGTATTAATAGTAGCATTCTCAATTCCACCGACTCCTAAATGAAGTGATAAAAAAGTAACTTTGTCCCTATTTAATTTTTTCTTTTTTTCTTTATCAAACAAATTTATAGTAAAAACAGATATAAATGCTAAATAAAAACTAACAGAAGGCGCTCCAAAAACATGTCCTATGATAAAGCCGAACCCTATTCCAATAGCTGTTCCATATCCATAGATTATCTGTTCTAAACTCAGTTTAAATTTAGATTTAAATGTAATTAAAGCAACTTTAAATATGATCATTCCTAGTGGCAACATATATATGATAAATCCAATAATACCATATCTAAATAAAATATCAAAAAAATCCATTTCCACTAGTTTGTTTATCCATCCATTATTAATTACTTCACGATTAGAAAATCCTATTCCAAAAAATTTATCAACTAAAGAACTATCTCTATATATTTCATAAGCTGACTTTAAAAGAACATCCCTACCACTTAACATAACTATTTTTTGCCCATCTGCTACTTGACATTCCAATTCCCCTGTTTCTTTGTTATTTACTATGGTTCCATTATAATAATCATTTTGACAATCTATCCTTTTTTCTAAGTTAACATTGGCAGGAGTATAATTTTTTGCAGCAATAGAAACGATAATAATTAAGGCAACCAAAATAAATTGTTTCAGTTTTTTCTTTATATTAAATAAATAATAAATTGCTAGAAAAGCAGTAATAAATAACATTCCATAATAAGGAGCTTTGGTTCCTATAAGAATAATAGCAATAATAGTTAATATGATCATGATACAATGTTTAAAAGTAAAGTTTCTATCTAAATATAAGAATAAGAATGGATATAAAATAGTTAAAATAGCTGATATTTCATTTGCTGAATAAAACCATCCTACTATTCCATAACCTTCATTGTTATTATAAGAATTAAATCCTGTATTGGTTATAGTTGGAACAATAATCATTATGACGTAAACCAATAAATTTAAAATAAAGAGATTAATTATTTTTTTACGATCTATTTTGTATTGATCAATAAAATTAATACATGCAACAAATAGAATTAAAAAATACGAATATTTAAATATGTATACTATTTCATTATATAAAAATTCAAAGTTAAAAAGTAACTCTCTTTTGGTAAGTAAATATAAAAGATAAAAAACACCTAAACCTACAATATAAATTATAGAAGGCTTTCGATATTTTGATCTATTAAAGAAGAATAAATAACATAGCATAACTATAATAAATATTCCTCTTACAATTACTCCTAATGATACTATTGCTACATCAAATCTTGTCATTAACGATGTTATTAAATCTATAAATGGTTGTAACAAAATAAATATATATAAAATTTTCAAATACTTATTTTTCATATTGACACCTCTTTATTTCATGTTGATGTATTTATCATAACATAACACCTTTTATATATCAACGCGCTATAATTATAAACTTATTTTTTTGAAATTTATATTCTTTTATAATGTAAAATTTTATCTATTCTTTTAGCGCAGAATGTAAAGTTATGTACATTGTTCGACAGATTTAAAGAAAATTTGACATTTGAATTTTTTAATCTATCTAAATATAGTATAATCGTATTAGATAAATATATAATAGTGAGTTGGTATTATATTAAAATCAAAACTATTAGAATATTAGCAATTTTAAAGTCTTTCTTAAAAGTTCCTATTCAAGTAATTATAGATATATCTTTTATAGAAATTTTTATTTATAAATTAATACTAAAATCAATTCATATAAAAGTATAAG
>CALVKH010000068.1 GCA_944332575.1 uncultured Bacilli bacterium
TTCATAAATTCTAATGTAAGAGCTTGTTTTTTTGAATATCGTTTTTTGCTGAGAAAAGAATATTTATCGTTATTTAACAAAATATCTTCCAAAGCTAATTTAACATCTTCATCAGTATTAGGAATAATCACACCATATTCTCCATTATTTAGAATTTCTCTTGGGCCAACGACATCAGTTGTTATAACTTTTGTCTTTAATAATAAGGCTTCTTTAATTACTATTCCATAACCTTCCATATAACTACTTAAAACAAAGAAATCAGCATTTTTAATATAAGGATATGGATTTAATTGTAATCCAAGTATTTCCACCTTATCTTCTACATTTTTTTCTTTTACCATATTCGTAATTTTTTCTAAGTTAGGACCATCTCCAATTAATTGTATCTTAAATTTATAACCTTTTTCTTTTAAATACACTGCAGCATTAACTAATCTATCTTGTCTTTTTTGATCACGCATTTTGGCTACATTAACAAAAGTAAAAACATCATTTTTTACTTTAAATTCATTTGCTTTCTTTTTTATAACTTCTTCGTCAATAAAATTATAAATTACCTCTACTTTATTCTTGTCTATATTATATTTTTTACAAAACATATCTTTAGCATCTTTAGAAACACAAATAATTTTATCAATTTTATTATATGTATTTATAGCTTCCTTATCAGAAATACCAATATCCAACTTAGTTACATCATTATGTATCCAAGCATATTTTTTTAGATTTTTTTTGATATCTGCAACCCAAGTACCACATCTTCCTTCCATGTATCCAAATACATATTCATAATTTTTTTTATTTACTATTTTATTAATTATCAATTTTCTAGCAAATGGAAAAAATCTAAAAAATATATATTCTAAACGATTATTAGTAAGTTGTTTAACATTTACACATTTAGGAATTTGCTCTAATAAATCACCTTGTTTTTTTATTAGATATAAATCAACATCGCATAAATCTTCTAAATATTTTAAAGTGTCTACTAACGCTTTTTCAGCGCCCCCCATTTCCATAGTATATCCAAAAACTAATAATTTCTTCTTTTTCATATCTACTTTCTCACTTTCGCAATAAAATATGTTGGTATATATAATAATATAATTTTTAATTTGGCTGGATGCTCTTTGTATATCTTTCTAAATTTATATTTACTATAAATACTAAATAATATATAACCATACACATTATAAAATGTTTTACTATATTCATATAATTCCTTAAAATATAATGCATTTCCTTTTGGATTCTTTTTAACTAAATTAAAATAGTTAGCAGAATATCCATCATTTTTGTATTCTTTACAAGCAACGATATAGTTTTTACATAAAAAGTTATATTCTTTGGAAATTCTATTAAACACTAATGCTTCAGGAACAAATTTTTCACCTTCAATTATTGGAAATTCATATTTTTTCGCTATATTAGTCTTCATAACTAACAACTTATCACCAGTAACTTTATATTTATTATAAATATCATAATATGTAACAGGAGAATCTTCTATTGGAAACAAATTTCCAACAACTTTGTCTTTATTATTAATATCAGATTGAAGATAAAAAATACCTGCAATTTGTTTATTGTCTTTAATTTTTTCAAAATCATTTGCAATTAATCCCAAAACATTATCTTTTAACACATCATCAGAATCAATTCCAAAAATAATATCTCCTTTTGCTAAAGAATACGCCTTGTTTACTGCAGACATTTTTCCACCATTATCTTTATATATATATCTTATATTAATTTTATTATCTTTTTTTAAATCATTGATTAGTTTTTTTGTTTCATCTGTAGAGCCATCATCAATAACTAACCATTCAAATTCTTTATAATTTTGATTAATTAAACTTTCATATAATTTAATTAAATCTTTTTCACGATTATACGTAGGGGTAAATACTGTAATCATAAATGTAGACACTCCTTAATTCTTAAATATTTATTTGTTATATTAAACCAAAACCATATTTTTTTAATATTTTTACTTTTATATTCTTTAATAATTATACTAGAAAATTTATCAAGATTATCTTCTTTAGAATTATCTAAAATTTTTTTTATGTTATCATCTTTCATATATTTTACTATCAAATTTTTATTATTTTTAGTTACTCTATATAGCTCAAATAAAGAATGCACTATGAGATATGTACACCTATCTAAGATAACCTGCTTTTGTTTTGAAGTTTCTGAATACAATAAAGCTCTTTCATAAAAATATATAATTCCTTCTATTCTATTTTGTATTTTTTCTATTGATAAAGAAAAAGTAAGTCCATTTTTATTATTAACATAATTATACAATCTTTTATTTAAAATTCCAACTTTTATTTTTCCTGATAGTAAATCTAAATAAAATGTTATATCTTCTAAAAAAGTTATTTTTTCATTAATCCTTTTATTATTCAAAACACTTTTTTTTATTAACAATAATTGCAAATAACCTGGAATTTCCCCTGAAAATAATTTTATTTTAAATTCATTTATATCTTCTTTTGTATTTAATATTTTTTCTTCTTGATAATTCAAAATAGTATTTTTTAATTTTCCATCTTCATAATTATTATAATGACATTTTACTAAATCCAAATTATTTTTCTTTTGAAATTTTACTAATTCATAAATCATATTATTTTCAACGTAATCATCTGAATCTACAAAGCAAATAAACTCCCCTGTAGAATTATCTATACCTCTATTTTTAGTATAAGAACACCCTCTATTTTTATCATTGTCAATTACTACAATTCTATTATCTTTGTCATGATATTCATTTAATATTTTTAAAGATGAATCACTGCTCCCATCATTTACACAAACAATTTCAATATTTTCATAACTTTGATTAATTAAACTAGCTAAGCATCTTTTTAAAGTTTTTTCTGCATTATATACAGGTACTACTATACTTACTTTTTTCATTTTTTTCTCCCGTCAAATAATTTGTTATATAATCTTATACTTATTTTTGCTGCTATTTTTTTTATTGTTTTCTTATAATTATATACCTTAATTTTATCAATAATTTTTTCCCTTTTTATAATCTTTACATATTCTTTAAAATCTTTGTCATTTAATAACCTTGATGCAAATATTACAGATTCTGCTCCAAAAGATAATAACACATCTTTTTTATGATTATCTTTTTCGTTCAAAAGAATTTCATAATCTTTTAAATACAAATATAAATAATCATATACAGACTTCTTAGTTTTATCATAGTTTTTATCACTCATTATACTATTTTCTCTTTGAACATAGTTATAACCATAATAGTCTAATGTTGTAATTTTGTTAGCATAGTATAAAATTAATAACATTATTCCATAGTCTTCATGTATTCTACCTATTTCAAATTTAAAACTATTTTTTTTAAAGAAAGAAGAACTATAGCAATATGACCATACTGGTTCAAAATATTCCTTTGCTACTAATTCATTAATTACTTTTTCTACATCTGTATTTATGTAAGAAGAAGAACAAGGTTTAAATAATATATTTCCTTTTTCATCAACAACATTACATTCAAATCTAATTAAATCTACTTTATTTTTAGTTAAAGACAAATTTAACTTTTCTAGTAACTCAGTTTCTAAATAGTCATCACTATCTACAAATAATATATAATCTCCAGTTATTTTTTCTAAACCATAATTTCTAGCAGAAGATAATCCACCATTTTTCTTTTTATATCCAATAAATCTTTTATCCTTTTTAACATATTTATTAATAATATTCTGAGAATCATCAGGACTACCATCATTTACAATAATAACTTCATAGTTATCATATGTTTGATTCAAAATGCTCTTTAAACATTTGTCTAAATATTTTTCTACGTTATATACAGGAACAATTATACTAAATTTCATCTTATCACCTCCTATAAAATAATTATTTCATATTTTTAATGACTTTTATAAAATTATCATAATATTTTTCTATATCATACTCTTTAGCATCAATATACGCCTTTTTTGAAATATTTTCTATAATTTTAGGATTATTATATAAATATAAAATTTTTTCTTTTATATCATCAATTAATTTATCATCATTTTTTACAAATATAGCATTATCACTTACATATTCTTTTATCCCGCCAGTTCCAGTAGTTATAATAGCCTTCTTAGATATCATACCTTCAACACATACAAGTCCTGCCGCTTCTTCACATATAGACGGGATAACCATAATATCTGCAATATTATAATACTTGTACAATTCATTATTATTAACAAAGCCAGTTAAAATTACTTTATTAGAACAAGAACTAATTTCTTTTTCTAATATTTTAGTATACTCACTAACTCCACCATTCGCAAAATTTATGGAACCAACTATTAATAATTTTATTCTATTATTTTTTATTTTTCTGACAGCTGTCACTAATTCTAAAACTCCCTTTTCCTTAATCAATCTACCACAATAAATTATTACAAAATCATTCTTACTTATATGATATTTCTTTCTAATTTCTATATATTCTATTTGAGATATTTCCTTATCAAACTTTTTTAAGTCAATAGAATTTTTTAAAACATAACTATCTTTTATTAAAGAAGTTTTTAAAAATTCATCTACCACATATTGGGATACACCTATTATCTTTGAAAAATTATTATCAATTTGTTCATTAGAAGTTGCATAGTGATGTAAATGCAAAACTAATTGTTCTTTCTTAAAATATTTTAAGAATTTATTATAACTTTCATAATGTCCACCTTCTGCAAAAATATAATCGAATTGCATTTTTTTTATTTTATTTAAAACAATTGTATTATAAGTATTAAAATTAGTTTTAAATAATCTATTAGATGAAGAAAAAATAAAACCTATAAAATAATACAAGAAATTCTTTTTAATATAAATAAATCTTGTTTTTGAAAATTTTTGACTTTC
>CALVKH010000069.1 GCA_944332575.1 uncultured Bacilli bacterium
GACTTGGAAATAGCATGGCAAGAAATGTATGAGTTAGCAAAGACCTACTATGAACATCATGAAGATTTAGAAATTCCACAAAAGTTCAAAACCAATAATGGATATGAATATGAAGAGAATGGTAGAGCTTTAGGGAAGTGGATTAATACTCAAAGGCGGTCTTTTGCTAAAGGTACTATGCTAGAAGAGAGAAAAGAATTGTTAGAAGAAATAGGAATGCGTTTGGCAACTAATAGATTTGAAATAGCATGGCAAAAAATGTATGAGTTAGCAAAGTCATATTGTGAACATCACGAAGATTTAGAAGTTCCGGCCAAATTTAAAACGAATAATGGATATGAATATGACGAGAATGGTAGAGCATTAGGAATGTGGATTTCTAAACAAAGAACGTCTTTTGCGAAAGGTACCATGTCAGAAGAGAGAAAAGAATTATTAGAAGAAATAGGAATGCGTTTGGAAACAAAGGACTTGGAAATAGCATGGCAAGAAATGTATGAGTTAGCAAAGACCTACTATGAACATCATGAAGATTTAGAAATTCCCACAAAATTCAAAACCAATAATGGATATGAATATGAAGAGAATGGTAGAGCTTTAGGAATGTGGATTAGTACTCAAAGGCAGTCTTTTGCTAAAGGTACTATGCTAGAAGATAGAAAAGAATTATTAGAGGAAGTAGGAATGCGTTTTGAAACAAGAAAGCAACAAGAAAAGAAGAAAGAATTGTGTTTGACTTACCATATAAGTGGAGAAGAAAACGATAAAATAGTGAGTCATATTTCTTATCAAGAACTAGATGCTAAAGTTAACTATTTATTATCCAATAATATACCTGTTACTACTACTGATAGTAAGTTACATGAAATATTTACGATGAGTAGTAAAAATATGGAAGAAAAATATGGTATTAATTTAGAACAAATGGTAGAACAATACGCAACAAAGCAAGAGAAAGAAAAGGGTAAGTAATATGTTTTTAAGTAAATATTTAAATGAATTTTATTATGAACAAGTATTAGATAATTATGATGATGATTATTTAAATACATTAGATGAAGATAATTTTATTAAGATTTATCATCTTTTCCAAAAATATAATTTCTATTTTATTGAAGATATTATTTTAAATTATTTAGAATTATTTACTCTTGATAGTACAGAAGTAGAAGAAGGTATTATGAAATTAAAAGATAAACTTGGAGATAATTTTGTAAATATTATTGGAAATAATATGATATATTTAACTGAAATAATTTAGTTACCAATTAGTTAACTTTCAACATTTGATTTAAAAGTTTACATATAATTAACCTCGAAATACGAGGTGTTTTTTTGTGGATATATTAAGTAGAAGATTAAAGAAATTAAGAGAAGATAATAATTTAACACAAGAAAAATTCGGAGAAATCATTCATGTGAAACGTGGTACTGTTTGTTATTATGAAAAAGGAAGGAATAAACCATCTATAGAAGATTTAGCTAAATTAGCGGAACATTTTAGAATAAGCTTAGATTATTTTGTAGGTCATGATCATTATGTAATATCTGAAGATAATCTAGATTATGGAATGAGTATGAGTGATGAAGAAATCACTTTTATTAAAGAAGTAAGAAGAGATGTAAGACTTCATAATCAATTAATGGATAATCCTAGTAACTTAGTTAGTAGAATGAAAATGAGATTGTAATACTTTAGGTATTTATTATTATTTTAATTTCATATACTTAATTAGGTGAAGTATATGCGATTATCTGATTTACAAAGCAAAGATATTGTAAATGTTATTGATGGAAAGAATATTGGTAACATTATCGATGTTAAGATAAATGAAGAGTCTGGGGTAATAGAAGCATTAGTGATAGAGCCTAATCGTAATTTTTTCTCTTTTAAAAATAAAGGTACGGATACAGAGATTAATTGGAAGAATATTACTAAGATAGGAGAAGATGTTATTTTAGTAAATATTACTTTATAATTATCTTTTTTTTTGTTAAAATAAAGTAAGGTGAACTTATGAAAAAGATAATTTATTTAATAGCAGGTATTGGTATTATAGTAGATCAAATAACTAAGTTTTTAGCTAGTATATATTTAGATAATATTGATATTATTCCAGGCTTTTTTAGTTTAACTTATGTAGAAAATAAGGGTGCTGCTTGGGGAATACTTAATAATAGTACGATTGTTTTGGTAGGAATTAGTGTTATTGTACTTTTACTTATTAGTAAATATATTAGTAGTACAATAGAATTTACTAAGTTATCTGTAGTAAGTTATGGATTATTAATAGGTGGAATCTTTGGTAATTTAATTGATCGTATTTTTAGAGGATTTGTAATTGATTTTCTAAATTTTAATATTTTGGGTTATAATTTTCCAGTCTTTAATATAGCGGATACTATGATTGTAATTGGAGTTATATTAATGTTTATTGAGGTAATAGGTGATACATATGGAAATAAAAGTAGAAAAAAATAATATTCGTTTGGATAGTTTTTTAAAAGATGAGTTGGATATCTCCAGAAGTAAGGTGCAAAAATTAATTAAAAATGGACGAATTATGGTAAATGATAAAGAAGCAAGTTCTAATTATTTAGTAAAAGAAAATGATGTAATTACAGTGAGTGATGATTTATCTTTTGAAATACATATCGAACCAGAGGATATTCCTATTGATGTTGTTTATGAAGATGAGTATTTATTAATTGTGAATAAAAAAAGTGGGATGGTGGTACATCCTGCTCCAGGGAATTATTCTGGTACTTTAGTCAATGCTTTAATGGGTAGATTTAAGTTAAGTAATAAAGATAATATAAGACCAGGTATTGTTCATAGAATTGATAAAGATACAAGTGGTCTTTTAGTGGTCGCTAAAACAGATGAAGTTCATGATAAATTAAGTGAAATGATTAAAAATAAAGAAGTAGAGCGAATCTATATTGCACTAGTGGAAGGAGTTATTAATCATGAGACAGGAACCATTGATGCTCCTATTGGAAGAGATATTGTAAATAGACAAAAAATGATGGTAACAGATATCAATAGTAAAGACGCTATTACGCATTTTAGAGTATTAAAAAGATATAGTGATAAAACGTTAATTGAATGTAAATTAGAGACAGGAAGAACTCATCAAATAAGAGTTCATATGGCCTATATTAATCATCCGATTGTAAATGATCCTGTTTATGGTAAAAGTAAAAAAACAACTTCATTTGGACAAATGTTACATTCTAAAAGTATTAGATTTATTCATCCAATAACTAAAAAAGAACTTTATTTTGAAAGTGAATTACCAGAAGAGTTTAAAAATTATTTAGATAGTTTATCTGATTAATGCATTTTAAATCTTTCAATTTATATAAATTTTTGATATTATATATTTATAGAATAGGGAGTTGATACTATGTACTTTAATAAAAAAACAAAGATAATAATAGTAATGCTAGTAGCAGTAGTATTTATGGCAGTAGGATATGCATTGTTATCCACAAATTTAAATATCCAGGGAACAGGAACCCTAACAGATAGTTGGGGAATAAGAATCAATAGTGTAGAAAGCACTCCAACAGGAAGAGCGTATAATATAAGTGATCCAACCTATAGTAATACTACCATGACATTTAATGTAGGAGTAAAAGAACCAGGAGATAAAATGACTTTTACAGTAACAGTACAAAACTACGGAACATTAGATGCTATATTAGATAATATTGATGCCAGTAGTAGTGGAAGTTATGTAATAAAGTATGGAATAGAAGGAATCCAAGAAGGGACAAGACTGTTAGCAGGAGAGAGTATAACGTTTACAATCACGACAGAATTTGATATAGATGCAACTGAGATACCTAATGATCCAGTAAAAGAATTAACAGTAACCTTAAATTATATACAAGACGATGGACAAAGTTTAACACCAAGTGATCCTAATATAGACAATGATGATACAGGATTAACATTAGTCAAAAAGATATTAAGAGATAACCAAGCAGAAAGTGACTCTAGTATTGATTTTAGTCAGATAAGTAGTGAAACAAATGGGAAGGGATTATATTATACCAATATAAATACCGAAGATAATAAAGTAACCTATTATTTTAGAGGAGCAGTAGATAACAATTATGTGCAATTTGCAGGATTTTACTGGAGAATAATAAGGATAAATGAAGATGGATCAGTAAGATTAATTTATCAAGGAACAACACCAGATGCAACAGGAAGTGCAACAACAATAGGAAGTAGTGCATTTAATAGTAATAATAATGATAATGCCTATGTAGGATACATGTATGGAGAGACAGGTGCATCCACATATGCTGCAACACATGCTAATACCAATGACAGTACAATAAAGACAATGATAGACACTTGGTATGAAGATAATTTATTAGATAATTATTCATCCTATATAGCCGACTCAGGATTTTGTGGAGATAGGAGCTTGTCTAGTGGGACAGGGATTGCGAAAACTACTACTGACTATGGAGCATTCAATAGATTATATAATAATAAAACACCACAGTTTGCGTGTCCACAAAGTAATGATTTATATACGACTTCTAGTAGTACAAAAGGAAATAAAGCATTAGATTATCCAATAGGATTAATCACAGCAGATGAAGTAGCATATGCTGGAGGAGTAGTTGGACAATCAAATAATAATTATTATTTGTATACAGGAGTTAGTTATTGGACAATGTCCCCTAGGCGCTTCTACGGGTCGAATGCTCGTGGGTGGCTCGTCAATGTGCGCGGGGACTTGTCGGGTCTCTACGTGCGCTACAGTAATGGGTCTCGCCCGGTCATCAATCTGAAATCTGGAATAGAGATAACAGGCGGAGATGGAACTATAGGGAATGAGTATATCATAAAAGT
>CALVKH010000070.1 GCA_944332575.1 uncultured Bacilli bacterium
AACTCTCTTCGTTCGTCCTTGATTTTTAATTTAAAAGTCTTTTTACTTAAATGTCTCCCAAATAGGGTTCACATCAAAATTCCTAGTCTTTTAAATAAGAATAAAATAGAGGTTGTCCCCCTGCGAACAACCTCGTAAAAAAGAATAAAAAGGGGTTGGCTAGTGTGATACTAGCGACCAATTCGCCAATTTCGAATTGGTGATTCTTATAATAATCGAAAGAGGTACATTTGTCAATATTTTTTTAAAAAAAGTTGTAAGTTAAAACATCTTTAATAAAAGTTGAATTTATGGTATAATAGCGAACAAAGGAAGTGGTGGTATGATTAATTTAAGTGAAGTAAAAGGAATTGGTCCTAAAACCACAAGTTTACTGAATAAATTAAATATATTTACTATAGATGATTTAGTAGAACATTATCCATTTAGGTATGATGTTTTAAGAAGAAGTGATTTAAGTACTGTAACAGAGGATGAGAGAGTAGTAATTGATGGAAAAGTAGAAAGTATTCCTTTAGTGGTTAGGTTTAGAGGAGGTTTAAATAAACTTAATTTTAGACTAGCGACTAGTAATGGAGTAGTTGGTGTATCCATATTTAATAGAGCTTTTTTAAAACCTAATTTAGGAATTGGTACTAATGTTATTGCCATAGGTAAATATGATAAACAAAAAAATGTTTTAAGCGCTTCTGATATTAAATTTGGCACTTTATCAAAGGAAGATAAAATAGAACCAGTATATCATACGACTAATGGACTTACTCAAAAAAATTTAAGTGGATATATAAATAATGCTCTTTTGAAATATGGTAATGAAATAACTGATTATATTCCTAAGAAATATATGGACTTATATAAGTTTTCTAATAAAAAGACAGCATTAAATATCGTCCATAATCCCCCTTCTTTTGATAAACTAAAAGAAGCATCTATTAGATTAAAGTATGAAGAACTGTTTGAATTCATGTTTAAGATTAATTATTTGAAATTAGAAAATGAGAAAAATAATTTAGGTATTAAACGTGAAGGAGATATTAATAGACTGGATGATTTAATAAAGAATTTACCTTTTGAATTAACGGATGATCAAAAGACTGCTTTAAAAGAAGTTATAGATGACTTAAATAGTCCCAAAAGGATGAATAGATTATTACAAGGAGATGTAGGCTCTGGTAAAACAATCGTCGCTATATTAGCAATGTACTATAACAGTATTTGTGGATATCAAAGTGCATTAATGGCTCCAACAGAAATTTTAGCTGTACAACATTTTAATAATATAAAAGAGCTGTTAAAAGATACTGATGTTAGAGTAGAATTATTAACAGGGTCTGTGAATAAAAAAGTAAAGAAAGATATTTATAGTGAATTAAAAAACGGAGATATAGATATTATTATTGGTACACATGCCTTAATTCAAGAAGAAGTAGAATATAGTAATTTAGGTTTAGTAGTAACAGATGAACAACATCGTTTTGGAGTAAATCAAAGAGCTAATTTAAAGAATAAAGGTATTAGACCAGATGTTTTATATATGAGTGCTACTCCTATTCCTAGAACTTATGCATTAACTATCTATGGTGATATGGATGTATCTATTATTAAGCAGATGCCTAAAGGAAGAATACCTGTTAAAACATATATTAAAAAAGAAAGTGAAATCAAAGATGTATTAGAGTTAATGTATGAAGAGTTAAGAAATAATCATCAGATTTATGTGATAGCACCGTTAATTGAAGAAAGTGAGAATACGGATTTAACTACTGTTAATAATTTAAAAGATAAGATGAATTTAGCTTTTGGACGTAAGTATAATATTGACATAGTTCATGGTAAGATGAAAGCAGAAGCTAAAGAGTTAATCATGAATGAATTTAAACAAAATAAGGTAAATATTTTAATAAGTACAACCGTAATTGAAGTAGGAGTGGATGTTCCCAATGCAACGATGATTGTAATATTTGATGCTAATCGTTTTGGATTATCAACACTTCATCAATTGCGTGGACGTGTTGGAAGAAACTCTATAGAATCTAAATGTATTTTAATTAGTAATAGTGATACGAAAAGATTAGAAATAATGCGTGATACTCATGATGGCTTTATCATTAGTGAAGAAGATTTTAAGCTTAGAGGATCGGGAGATTTGTTTGGAACGAAACAAAGTGGAGATATGAGTTTTAAGATTGCTAATTTAAGATCGGACTATAAAATATTGGTTCAAGCTAAGAAGGATTCTATGGAATATCTAAAGGATCAAGGTAGTAATAATGATATTTTAAAACAAAAATTAATTAATTCTATTCATACTAGTTGAAAAGTGTAAACTAATAATTTTGCATATAAAATTTTGTTAAATTGATTGACTTTTGGGGTAGGAAATATTATTATTAAGATGCATGATGATAACCATCATGTATGAAACACACTTACGGTTATATAATGTGAGTGTGAATTCAACCAAAACCCCCTGAAGAGACGCGTTAGCGTCTCATTTTGTTTGTTTATAAGGCCTTGAGGTCTTTTTATTTTGGTCTAGGTGGCGTTTAGGTGGCAATTTTATATTTTAGTTGCTGTAGAAATAATAAAAATACTTATAAGTTATGGTATAATATATTTATCGGAGGCGTTAATATGGGTTATAAGAAAAAAGAAATTATAAATAAACTGAGTTCAATAAATAAATTAGAAGATTTGTATATTGAAAAAATGATTAATTATACAGGTAAAACAAATGATACTAAAGAAAAGTATACAGAGGTTATAGCAAAAGAAATTTTAGATAATCTTGATAAATTTAATTTTAAAAATATAAATGTAATAAATAGAAATAAAGGATATAATGTAGGTACACATAATGGAAAATATAATGAGGAAAGCCCTAGACGTGAAGAAATAATTGCGATGAAATTATTTAATACTACACATAATGGGTTAGGAAAATTTATTGATTACCAAATACCTTTAAAAGATAAGAAAAATACAAAAGCGGGTAAAATAGATTTAATATCATATAATGAAGAAGAAAATATATTATATTTAATTGAATTAAAAAATGATTCAAGTAAAGAAACCTTATTAAGATGTGTATTAGAAATAATGACATATATCAATCAAGTGGATAAAGAAAAATTATTATTGGATTATAATATGGAATCTACTATTAAAATTAAACCAGCAATATTGATTTTTAAAGGTACTAGACCACATAAAGATATTTCTGATGAATACGTAACAAAATTAATCCAAAAATTTGATATAGCGTTATATATAGCAGATATTGATGAAAATTTTAATATTAAAAGTGTCTAATTATGAATAAAACTAAAAAGAATGTAGCAATAGTAGGTTTTGAAAATGAAGAAAGAAAATGTGTTAGTTATCCATGTATAGAAAATAGTGTAGTTCACTATTGTGATACTATATCAGAAGCAATTAAATATCAAGGATACATGATAATTATCAATAATTCTAAAAATATTGATTTAGTATCTTTTGATAAGAAATATAGAAAATCATTAAACAAATATGAAAGAATATTAATTTATAATGAAAAATATAATTGGACATATGATAAATGGTCTAGATTTGAAAAAGTAAATAGAGGTATTTTTGATGATTATTCATATCAGCTTGGTGAAGAATGGGATAAATATAAACTTGATAAAGAAAATGAGATAAGTAAAAAATATAATATTACTAAACAAAATCAATTAGAAAGTTTATATAATTATTTAAAAGATTATAAAATAGTTAAAACTTCTAAGATAGCTAGTGATTTAAATCTAAATGAAAGAACTATTCAAAGATATATGCAAGATATAAATAATATTTATCATAATGTAGGATATGATTATTCAAATAATGAGTGGTATTTTGTTTGGTAGTTGAAAATAAGTAAACACATATAAATACAGAGAATTAACTCTGTATTTTTTGTCGTTTAAAATATCTTAATTTTTTATATGTTATGCTTTTATCAGAAATGAGGAAAGTATATGAAAAAAATAGAAATGCATTGTAAAACAAAATATAGTATTGATAAAGATTCAACTATAGATATTGAATCAGTACTATGGAATGTTAAAGAAAATAAAGAAAGAGGAATTGTTTTTGTTGATAAGGATTCAATAGTAGCATTTCCTAAAATAGAAAAAGTATATAAGAAACTTTGTGAAAAGGATGAAACTTTTAAACAATTTAAAATAGGATATGGGGTACAGTTAACTTCAATAATTGATAATAAAGAATATGAAGTAATTGTTTTAATAAAGAATAATGATGGATTAAAACAGTTATATAAAATCATGTCAGAATATTTAAATAAATATGAAAAAAAGATTCCTATAAATGAGTTAACTAGCATAGACAGTTTTTTAATAGGATTAATATTAAATGATGAAAGTATAAAATTAGATTTATCTATATTTGATTATTTAGAAGTAAATAGTTATATGGATATATCTAATTTAAAAGATAAAGAAAAAATAGTTTATTCAAATATACCTAATGCTTTATTTGAAGGAGAATTAAAAGCTAAGGAGGTATTGTATGTTCATCAAAAGATAGATAAAAATCCTCTTTGTAGACTGTATAAAGATACAGAGGATACACTAAAGGAATTTAATGATAAAGAAATAGTTATTACTAATTCAAATATGCTTTTTGACAATTTAGATAATATAATTATTAATGATGATAAGTTTTATGTAACTCATGTAGATAATTTCTATGAATTTGAAAATTTAGTTAGAAATACTTTTAAGAAAAAATATAAAAATCCATCTCAAACTACAATTAATAGATTAAATGAAGAATTGAATTTAATAAAAGATTTGGATTATACATATGTCTATATTTTATTA
>CALVKH010000071.1 GCA_944332575.1 uncultured Bacilli bacterium
ATGTGTTAGTAGTATATAAATTATATTCGAAAGTGCGTTTACTTTTCTTTTATATAAGGAGGTATATGCAAGAATTTTTGTTATTAAATAAAATTAAAAGTTTAAACATGTATACGGAACAATATATATTTTCTTCTTTTCCTAAGAAGGATATAGGATTAAAAATTAAATTAGAAGAAAACTTATATTCTTTAGTTGAATTAACGATTAAAGCAAATGTTAATAAAGGAAATATTAGAAGTAAGTATCAAACAGAATTAATTTCTACTATTTATCTATTAGATTATTATATTGGGATTATTTATGAAAAGAAAATTATAATAAAGAAAAGGCTGGAAGGGTTCATTAGTTTTCTTTTTGAAATAAAGAGGATGGCTATCAAATGGAAAGAAAATGAAGCGTAAATCTAATTTATATCATCAGATGTTAGACTATGAAAATGTTTTATCTGTATCTCATGATGTATTGAAAAAGTGTCGCAATAAAGAGGAAAGTTTAGAATTTAGAAAAGCACTAAATACTAATATCTATGATATTATTACTAGATTAAAAAATTATGAATATGAGTTTTCTTCCTATCGTATTTTTCTTATTCGTGAACCTAAATATAGAATTATTATGAGTGAAAATCTTAGTGATAAAATAGTTAATCATTTAATTAGTAGATATATTCTATTACCATCTTTAGAACCTGTTTTAATTGATACTAATGTAGCGACTAGAGTAAATAAAGGAAGCGATTACGCATTTAAAAAGTTTTGTAGCTATGTTAAGAAAATAGGACTAGATAAAAAAATATATGTATTAAAGCTCGATATTTCTAAGTATTTTTATAACATTAATCATTCTATTTTGTATGAAAAAATAAAAAGAAAGATCAAAGAAAAGGAAAGCCTTGAAATAATTAGAAAGGTTTTAAATACTACTAATTATGAATACATTAATTCAAGGTTAAATTCTATGATTCATTATGAATTATTAAAAGTGGAGCATAGTAAGTTATCTTGGAAGGAAAAAAGATTGAAAAAAGATGTGTTACAGTCTCTTCCGAATTATAGATTGAATCGTGGCTTACCAATAGGGAATATGACTAGTCAAATTTTAGCAGTATTTTATTTAAACGATGTAGATCATTATATTAAAGAGACATTAGGTATTAAGTATTATATTCGATATATGGATGATCTAGTTATCTTAGATACTTCTTTGGATAAATTAAAAGAGTGTTTTTCTTTAATAAAAGAGAAGATTATGCAAGAAGATTTGGAAGTTAATAAAAAGTCATCGATCTATTCTTTAAATAATTATGTCTCGTTTTTAGGATATACTTTTAGAATTAAATATAATACTTTATGGATTAGATATCATAATAAGACGATTAGAAGAATTAATAGAAAGCTAAAAAAATATAAAATATCTAATTATGATTTATATTATAAAAGTAGAGGAAGTTATCAAGGATATTTCATGAAGGCTAATACTTCTTTTTATTATAAAAATTTAAAAAGAAAGGAAATTACTAATATGTATAATAAATATTTGGAATTGAAAAAAGATTGGGAAAGCGCTATTGTTCTTTTAAAAAATGGGAAGTTTTATCGTACTTACGATGATGATGCTATTATTTTAAATTATTTATTTAATTATCAAATTATAGATAATCGTGTTGGTTTTCCAATTGAAAGTTTATTTAAAATTAAAGGAAAATTTAAGAATAGTAACATTGATTATATTGTGTTAGATGGAAGTGATGTACATCATGAGACTTATGAGGATAACTCTTATCATGATTTATTAATGGATGCTAGAGTAAAATATGATTGTGAAATGAAAAAAGAAGAATTAATGAATTCGATCAAAGAAAAATTAAATAATAATCCTTATTTTTATGATGAATTAAAGTCTTTTGTATTAAATAATTAAAATTTGTATAAAATTATTTGTTTGGCATATATTTCATTAGGAAGGAATGATTTTATGAAACAAATAATACCTTTTAAGAAGGAAATTACATTTAAAACAATGATTTGTAAAATTACTAGTATATCACTAGAGCATACTTTAGACTTGAAAGATGAATATAATATCATGGGTGATTTCATTGTATCAGGTTCCTATAAAATGACAGAAGCTAGTCAAATTGATGAAGAGTTTAGTTATAAAGTTCCTATTGAAATTGCTATTGATAGTAAATATGATACTAGTAATATTACATTAGAGATCGATGATTTTGTTTATGAAGTAGTGGATGAAGAGAAGTTACTGTTAAACATTGATCTATGTATTGATAATTTAGAGTTAAAACAAGAAGAAAAGAAGGAAGAAGAAGTGGAAACGATTTTCTCTCATGATGAATATGAAGAGCTAGATAACACTTTAAGTGAAATAGAAGAAGATCTTAAAGAAGAGGATAAAGAATTAGTTCGTAATGAGGAAGAAGAACCTGAAGAAGATGTTTCACGTCATGATGATTTGTTTTTAGATACTAGTAAAGAAGAAAAATTAGAAATACCTATTAATATTGATAGTATCCATTCATCTAATAATAATCCTAATTTAAATATTTCAAATACTGTTACTAATCCTAATACTGAAGACAATACTAATAATGTTGATATGAATAATGATAATTCGGATATACCATCTATTTTCTCAGCATTTAAAGATACAGATGAAACATTCTCAACTTATTGTATCTATATCATTCGTGAAGGAGATAGTCTAGATACCGTGATCAATAAATATAAAACAACTAGAGATATTTTAGCAGAATATAATGATTTATCTGATATTAGAATAGGTACTAAAATAATTATTCCAAGTACGAATGAATAATTTAAAAGATATCGTTAATGATTTTAATTTTAAAGTAAGAAAATGTTCCTATTGTAATAATGCAAGAATACTGGATACGGATAAAGGAAGATTTATTGTAAAAAAAAGAAAACATCATAATGATGAATTATTTCATTATTTACAAGCTAAGAACTTTAATAATTTTATAAATATTTATAATAATAATTCTAAATATGAAATATATCCTTTTGTAGAAGAGGTTACTGTTACTCCAGAAGAAAAAGCATTAGATATTATTTATTTAATATCTATTTTGCATAATAAGACTACTTTTTATAAGATAACAGAAATTGATACTTTAAAAAATATTTATGAGGATATTAATCATAAATTAATTTATTTATCTCATTATTATGATAATCTAAAAATAATAGTAGAAGAGAATAATTATATGTCTCCTAGCGGTTACTTATTACTTAGAAATAGTTCTATTATATTTAGAGCTATTGAAGAGAGTAAATATTTTATTGATAAGTGGTATGAGAAAGCTAAGAATAAAAAAAATTATCGTGTTTCTACGATTCATAATAATTTAGAGTTAGATCATTTAATAAAAAGCGATACTACTTATTTAATTAGTTGGGATAACTCTTGTAAAGCATCTCCCATCTATGATTTATTATCTTTATATAAAAATACTTATGATAAAGTAGAGTTTTCTTCTTTATTTGAAGTATATAATTCTAAGTATCCTTTATTTGAAGAAGAATTATATTTATTATTTTCCTTATTACTAGTTCCTAATAAAATAGATTTATCTAATCGTGAAATAATTAATACAAAAGAAGTATATGAATTAACCAATTATTTAATACTAACTACTACTTTTGTATCAAAGTATCATTCTAATAGCTCCGATAACAAGACACACTAATTCAACAAATAAAATAATAGCATTAATTTTAGTAGTTACAAATATTAATAATAATGATTGATAAAAAATAACGATAACTAAACCAATTAAGCAAGCAGAATAGAGTAAGCTTGCTCTTCTTTTAGCTTTACATACATCACACATACAAAAAAATCCATGTCTTCTTCCTTTAAACATATACTTCACCTATTATATATTATTCTTTAATTAAATAGTATGTTTCAATTATTAAAAATAATTTGATTAAATTAATGTTGTATTTTAGTATCTAATATATGATATAATTAAAAAGAATAGGAGTTATTAAAGTAGAGTTGTTTTTGTACTATGTTGGCTTTATAATTTTTAAAAGTAAGGTGGTGAGAGTTTATTTAAAACTTTATTTGTATAATTATACTATTCATATAAAAATAATAAGGAGGTATTTGTTTTATGAATGATAAAATCTCATTTGTAGAATATTTTTCTAGTATTTTAGCAGTTATTTTAAAACCATTTACTGCATTTAAAGAAAAATTAGATAAATTTAATGTATTTAAAAATTCGGCAATTTTAGCTTTGATTATATCTGGTATCACCACTATAATTAATTTAATAACATCTATGTTTAATATTATTAGGGTAAAGAGTTTAGATTGGTCAAGTGGTGATTATAAAACAACTTGGGTTTGGGATAATTTAAAAGAATTAAATTATATTGAAATCATTGGAAAGAACTTTTTAATTTGTTTAGGAGTTATTTTTGCTATTGCGGCTGTATATTATATTGCTAGTTTAATTGTAAAAAAACAAGTGAACTTCTCAAGATTAGTAGCAATATCTACTTTTGCTATTATTCCTGTATTAATAACATCTTTAATTTTA
>CALVKH010000072.1 GCA_944332575.1 uncultured Bacilli bacterium
AAAACAGGAGAAAGTGTTAATACATTCTCTGATAATTTAGGTAGAAAGTTTCATTTAATAGACAACGTTACAACAAGTAACTGCAGTATCAGCGGTGGTTAATGGTGGAAATTTATATCAACCATATATTGTTAAGAATTTCTTAGAACCAGAGACCAATAGTGTTATAAAAAGTGTTGATAAAACTTTAGTAAGAAAAACAATTAGTGAAGAAACTAGTAATATTATGCGTTATGCATTAGAAAGTGTAGTAGCAAGGGGTGGTGGGAAATATGCATATATTGATGGATATAGAATTGGTGGAAAGACTGGTACTGCCCAAAAAGTGGAAAACGGGCAATATTTAGTTAATAATTATATCATGTCCTTTATGGCGGTAGTACCAGCAAATGATCCACAAGCTGTTTTATATGTTGCCATTGATAATCCTAAAAATACAGCACTATTATCTAGTTATACAACTGCTCCAATTGCAAGAAGAATACTATTAGATATTATAGATGCTTTAGGTATAGAAAAACAAGAAGGCGCAATTGAAAAAGTGAAACAATGGGATGATCCTATATATTATACTGTACCTAATGTTATTGGAAAAAGTGTAAAGGAAGCTACGAAGGAGTTATATCCATTAGAAATAGAATACTCTGGAACTGGTGACAAAGTAGTAGAGCAATCTCCTAGCGCTGGTGAAAAAGTTACGTCTACTTCAAAAGTAAGATTGCTATTGGGAGAATAGTTCTTATTGATATTTTTGATATGGTATGCTATAATACAAAACATTAGTTGTAAGGGGTAATGGTTATGGATTCTTCAGACATTGATTTAATTAAACATCTTTTTGGACGATATCAACAATTGAAAAAGGAAAAGCGTTTATATTCAAGTGATGATTTTATTCCTCAGAATTTAATTATGTTTTATTATGGATGTACAGAGAAATTAGATTTTAATAATTTAGTGTATAACTTTAAGAGAAAATATATTTATAATGAAAATGAAATGGAAGGTGTACATAGTAAAAGTGAAAGAGATGGGTTAAGCGCTGTATATGATTACATAAAAAATGCTGAAAATGATAATTGTCCTAATATTTATATAATTTTAAAGTTACATTCTCTTCTTTATTCTAAAGTTCCTTATCCAGAATTTGGTGGAAAATTTAGAACTTCTATGGCTTTTATTTCAGATAGCGATATTCAAAGTACTAATCCTGAATATATATCTTTGGAAATATCTAAATTATATAATGAATATTTAGAAATTTTGCAAATGAGTGAGATGGTTAAGAAGAATAATAATTCAATATTACTTATGAGTTATATAGATAGATGCATTGATTTAAAGTGTCGTTTAATTGAAATACATCCTTTTCCAGATGGTAATGGAAGAACTTGTAGAGCTATGCTCAATTTATTGTTTAGAAAAGTAAATTTACCTCCAGTATACGTGAGAAATAAAGAAAAAGCTGAGTATATTGAAGCTATGGATCGGGCAATAAGATTAAAAGACACTAAAACAATAAGAAAATTTTATTATTATAAAATATGTGATTCGATTATTGAACTGGACATAAATGAAAGAAATAAGCAAAGAACTTTAGTAGTAGATAAACCTAAAACGTTAGTAAAGAAAAAATAAGAAACTATTTATTAGTTTCTTGTTTTATTTATGAATGAGTGCTAAAATTTAATTATGATAGGTGATGACATGAAGGAGATAATACACAATTATTATAATTTGAACGATAAAGATATGAATAACGTAGTAACAAGAGTTAAAGTATTAATGGTAAATTCTAAGCAGGAATTATTATTAGGATATTCTCATAAAACTTATCAATTCCCGGGAGGTCATTTAGAGAAAAATGAATCTTTAGAAGAGTGTTTGAAAAGAGAAATATTAGAAGAGACCGGTATAAAAATAGATACTACTAATATCCAACCTTTCTTTTTAATAAAGCGTTATACTAAAGATTATCCTAATGTAAATGAGAATACTCTATATTTAATTTATTATTATGTTATTAAAATGGATGAAAAATATATATTAGAAAATACTAATTACACAATGGATGAAATGGATGGGAACTTTTCATTAGTGTATGTAAATATTAATGACATAGAAGATTTATTAATTGAAAGTA
Source organism: uncultured Bacilli bacterium (assembly GCA_944332575.1). Lineage (GTDB taxonomy): Bacteria > Bacillota_I > Bacilli_A > RF39 > UBA660 > RGIG3091. The sequence continues at coordinate 2,144 of CALVKH010000072.1, forward strand.
TTCCATATAATAAAGTTAATAAAGTAATAACAGAAGAAATGTTATTAGCAATTAATGAATATAAGAAGTTATTATTGTAAGAATAATCGAATATATTTATAAAAAAGAATGTATTATAATAATGTAGATTAATTTATATGTAAAGTGATTGTCTAATTATTAAATTTCTAAACAAATTATTACTTATTTATAGTATAATCTTAAGTACGGATTTGGAGTGATATTAATGTCTGGTATATTATTACTAACAAAATCAATCTTTGCAATCATGATTGGTTTTTTATCGGCAGTGTTATTGGGACTAGTATTAATTCCATTATTAAAAAGGCTAAAAGTTGGGCAACGTATCAGTGTTTTTGTAGGTGATAGTCATAAGAAAAAAGAAGGAACACCTACTATGGGAGGATTAATATTTATTATTCCAACCCTTTTAGCAACAGCTTTTTTAGTTATTACCGATAGAATACAATTTACAACTAATTTAGGTATCATATTATTAGTTTTTATAGGGTATGCAACCATAGGTTTCCTTGATGATTATTTGAGTTTAAAAAAGAAAAATAATGAAGGGCTTACTACTATTCAGAAATTAATTTTTCAAGTAATAATTGCGTTGGGATTTTTCTATTTATATATGAGAAATGGAGGCCAAACGGCTTTAGTTGTTTCTACTTTAGGAATTAATATAGAAATGTCCTGGTTCTATGGAGTTTTCTTGTTATTTATTTTAGTAGGAGCTAGTAATGCAGTAAATCTTACTGATGGATTAGATGGGTTAGCTGGAGGACTATCAGCTATAGCTTTTGTAGCATTTAGTTTAATTTCTTTAATGGTAGGATTTGAAGAAATTGGTATCTTTACTTTTGTGTTAACAGGAGCCCTATGTGGATTCTTAATTTATAATACGTATCCTGCTAAAGTATTTATGGGGGATACAGGATCCCTTGCCCTTGGTGCAGTGATGGGTGCAGTTGCTATTTTAACACATAGAGAAGTAACGCTATTAGTAGTTGCTAGTGTGTTTGTAATAGAAACTTTAAGTGTTATTTTACAAGTAATTTGGTTAGCATTATTTAAAAAGAAATTATTTTTAATGACTCCACTTCATCATCATTTTGAAAAATTAGGTTGGAGTGAACAAGATATTGTAAAATTATTTTGGGTCGTAGGATTAATTCTTACTATGGCTGGAATATTCTTTGGAGTTTGGCTATAAGATATATAAAGGTGGTTTAATTGAAAAAAAACATCGACATATATCTTTTTTTTGCTGTAATAGGACTAGTACTGTTTGGTTTAGTAATGATTTATTCATCATCTTACATTTGGGCTGAGTATAAATTTGATGATGCTTTTAAGTATGTAAAACAACAAGGATTATTTATTATTATTGGAATATTTTTGATGATTTTAGTTAGTAAAATAGATTATCGGATATATGAAAATAAAGCACTATTTATATTTGTCTGTTGTATTATTCTACTTATTTTAGTTTTAATTCCTGGAATTGGTAAAATAAGAAATGGTAGTAGAAGCTGGTTTGGAATTGGTTCTTTTGGAATACAACCTAGTGAGTTTGCGAAACTTGGTTTAATTATTTTAACTAGTAAATATTTATCGAAATCTAATAAATTTATTAAAAATATTAGTAAAGGTGTTATACCAATTCTTGTCGTTTTGTTTTTAGTATTTGGTCTTATCATGTTACAGCCAGATTTTGGTACAGGAATGATTATTGTAGTAAGTATTCTTGCTATGTTATTTGTAGCAGGAGTTAATATGAAGTTTTTTATAGGGCTTGGTGCTATTGGTGTAGTAGGAATAGTAGTTCTTATTTTAATAGCACCTTACAGAATGGATAGAATAACTTCTTTTCTTGATCCTTGGAGCGATCCGTTAGGAACTGGGTTTCAAATCATTCAATCACTTTATGCTATAGGACCAGGAGGACTTTTAGGAATGGGATTTCTAAATTCTAGACAGAAGCACTTTTATTTACCAGAACCACAAACGGATTTTATTTTTTCTATTATAAGTGAAGAATTTGGTATTTTAGGGATTATTATTGTAGCATCTTTCTTTATCTTTATATTATATCGGGGAATAAAAATAGCTTTAAAATGTGATAATTTATTTGGTAAATATTTAGCATTTGGTATGATATTTCAAATTCTGATTCAAACAGTTATGAACTTAATGGTTGTAGTAGGACTTATTCCAGTTACTGGTGTAACATTTCGTGGTACCCACTTACTACATACACTTTTTAGCCCTTATAATAAGGGAAAAAACAAGATTGC
>CALVKH010000073.1 GCA_944332575.1 uncultured Bacilli bacterium
TAACTTTACTCTTCATACTAACTTTACCCCTTCATTTTGGTGTACTACCCTACACTACGATATTCTTTATAATACATCTTAATTATACTAATTGACTTATCAAAAGTCAATAGATATTGTCGATTTATTGTCGATTTATGTCGCTTCAAAATTGCACAAAAAAACTCTTCACATTATTTGTGAAAAGTTTCTTATTCTTCTACTGAATCTTCATCATTACCGTATTTAATTTCTACTATTAAAGCATATACTTCATATATAAATATTAGGAAACATGGTACTAATACAATGAATAAAAATCCCCATTGTGATTCTACTACTGATAAGAAAGTACCTACTCCTTCATATACCTTTTGTGGTTTACCTGCTACAAATTCCATTGAATAAGTATTACCATTTTCATATGAAATTGCTTCTTCTTCTAAATATATTTCTCCAACATTTCCTATTTGTAAATTAGCATTACCTTTTCCGTCTACTTTATAACAAAATAATGTATCTCCTTTTTGAATTTTTTCAATATTAGGAGCTTCTACTATTACTAAATCACCTTTTTTATAATTATCATTACTTACATCTTCTTTTATTATAATAAGAGAAGTATCTCCAAATTGAGTAACATTGTACTTATTATAATTTAATAATAATATAGTCATACATAAAGCAAATGAGAAATACAATACTGCAACTATTGTAAATAAAACTTTTTTTACTACTTTTAACGCCTTCATTTTTACCTCCATTTTAATAATAACATAATTAATTTTAAATATCAATTAGAACATACTATTTCAGATAAATTAAATTCTGATATATCATAAACTTTATTATTAGTTTTATAAAATCTATAATTTATATTTTCTTTACCTTTTATTTTTAAACTTATTTCATTTATATAACCATTTTGATCTGTTAATGATGAAATAAATTTATCACTATCAATTCTTAAATTATCAGCATTCCAACTTACTTTAACGCATTTGTCTTCATCATAAGAATTAGTTATAATTAAATTATCATAATTAGTATAATTTTTATAATCCATACTTATATTTCCATCAAAATTTTTATCTTTTGTAAGTTTAAATTCTCCACTTAATGTTTTCTTATAAGGGGATGTACTAGTAACTGTAATAGTAACAGTTACTTCATCTAAACTTTTATCTGCTATATCAAAATATAAATCTTTTACTGTAGGAATATTTTTCCATTCATATCCTTTTATTTCACAATTAGTTTTATCTAACAAAGTAGTATCTACACCATCATCTTTATTATTTTGGCAAACACTATAAGTAGATAACACTCCTTCATAAACACTACTATTAGTCCCATTTAAATAACAATCAGTACCTGTACTAGTAGTACAAGTAACTTTATAATTTATATCAAAATTAGTACCCACTCCATTATCAAGAGTATTTGTTAAAGAGAAATGCACACTTTCTCCACTCCATAAATTATCAACATTTTTACTAGGAGAACTATCTAGTTTATCACTTGATAAATAAAAACCTTGTGATTCCAAATAATAATTCCAAATAGATTTTGACGTATATTTAGCAAAAGTAAAACCTCCCGTAATTAAAACTATTGTGACTAATATAATACCAATAATAATCAACTTTTTTTTCATATTACTCACCTTCTACTTTTTGCCAACTTTTAATTTCAATATCGATAAAATCTACTAAATTAGCATATTCTTCTGAATTATAAGTATCAGGAAACTCTAATTTAAGTTTATAGTTATCCATCACTTCTGAGTCTTTAGACATTTCTTTAATTTCTGAATTACATACTAACTCATTTTTGTCATTTCTACTATAAGTTTCATTGCATTCCATAAGTAAAGTTTCATTTCCATTATCTATTTTATATAATTTAATTACAAGTGGAATAAAATGAAATGTTTTAATAGTCATTTGATAATTTAAGGTTACATTACTTTTATTATCATCAGTATTAGTTACTGAAAATAAATATTCTTGAGAGTCACCTGGAAGCATATTATCAACTTGTAATTCTAAGTGATCTAATTTATCAGCATCAAATACAAATTTAGCTATTTTTTGATCTATATTTGCCGTAGTACTAGCTTGGAAAACGGAATATGTTAAACCAGTACAAAATGTCATTATAGATAGAATAAACAATATTAATATTACTTTTGTTTTCATACATATTCCCCTTTCCTAGTACCTTACTATAAATTTCTTTTCAATAGTACTAATTCGATTATCTCCATCATATAGTTCAAATACAAATGAGTAACCGCCGGAAGAAAATTCACCAATATTTAATGCTATATTATTAGTAGGTTTTACATCCTTAGTTAAATAATATATTTTATCTGATGCTATTTCTAAATCATCCATTATATAATTAGCTAAATCTAACATCATATAATCTTGATTATATGCAGTAAGTTCATACTTTTTATATAAACTAATTCTTATATTAGGATTACTTAAATTACCTTCATAATCAATATTTAAATCAATTTTCTTGTTAGTATTTTTAATTGTATTTTTCATATTAACATTAAACTTATAATTATCATTAATTACAGTACTTTTTACATTAACAGGAATACTTAATTCTTGACTATGTATATTTGAATATTTTCCATCGTAAGAAGCATAACTATATATTTTAAAGTAATAAGTTCCACTTGGTAATTTTAAATCATTTTGTGATGTTTCAATAGTTAATGTTTTAGTAGTATCTAATATTCCATTATTTAAATTAATTCTTACTACCCCATCATTTTCTGGAGTATAAATATTATCTTCTATTTTAAATTTAATATTTTTTAAATAATTTTTAGATACTATGTTACCTTCACCATCTACTAATTTTATTCCTATTCCTAAATTTTTATTTTCATAAGTTGTATCAGTTATTTTAATATCTTCTATACTATCTTGTGATAAACCTATATTTAAATTAATATTACTTGTAGAATCACTATTATATTCTACTATTTCACTATAATCAGTAGATATATAAGGTTTTATTGTATCTTTTTTATAAATACTAAAAGATTTAATACTATCTTTTAAAGTAGGTATTATAACTTCATTACCTTCTCTAAGTTCTAAATATAAATTAATGTTTTCGTAATTATTATTAATAGTTGTTTCTGCAAAATCCACTATGATAACAAAGTCTTCATTTATATTACCTGAATAACTTTCTTTAAATAAGTTATCTTTAGTTTTTCCTACTTCACTAAATAATGTAAATGGATATGTTGCATATTTTATACATCCTTCTTCTGTACAACTATTATTATAATTAAATATATCTTCTTCAGTATTTATTTTATAAGTATAAGTTTTATTCGTTATTTTATCGATTAGAGTTATTTTAGTATTTATTGGAAGTAATACATTAGAAATTAAGTTATGTGTATATTCTTTTTTATATTCTAATGTATCAGTGTATTTTACGTTTAAACTAATACTTGATTTATCAGTAATATATACTTTATCAGTATCAATATTATCTCCTGCTTTTAAACTTACTTCATCATAACCACTATAATTAATATAATCAGAGTTGATATAAGTTATATAATCACAATTATCTACTACTTTAACATATACTATATTTTTACCTTTAGTATCAATTATAGAATTTTCTTTATAATCTATCCAATTAGATTGTTCAAGATTATTTAAGGCTTCTTCATCTAAAAGTTCACTAGTTATATAATATTTAATACTTGCTATCCCAGATAACTCATCTACTGCTTCAATAGTAAAATTAGTAGGTTTTCCAATATAAATATCATTAAGTTCACTTCTTAAAGTATCATAACTCTTACCATTTACTGTAATAGTAGAAGTAGCCTTAGAAGTATCATATATTAAAGTATCAGTATTTAAATATGTTATGTTACCATTATAATCAACAACTTTTGCATATATTATATATATTCCTTCTGTATCTATATCAATAATGTTAGTATATGATTGCCATTCTAAAGTTTCCATATCAGTTTTATTTAATGGAGTATTACCATTACTTATATAATAATACATCTCTTTTATAGGTCTTAATGTATCCGCTTGTTCAACACTAAATGCTACCTGTGATTTAAATTTAATTGGATTTAATTCAGTTGAAAAATTATTCCAAGTATATGATCCGACATGAATGTTAGCAATTGGATTAACTATATCATCAATATATAGGATAGGTATACCATCATTATATATCCATACATTAGAATTATTATTAATTACGTCTTCACTATCTATAAATTCA
>CALVKH010000074.1 GCA_944332575.1 uncultured Bacilli bacterium
ATAGGATAGGTATACCATCATTATATATCCATACATTAGAATTATTATTAATTACGTCTTCACTATCTATAAATTCAAACAATTCCAAATTATTTATAAGATAAGATTTATTTTTTAGATTATCAATAGTAGTTGGAGTTAATTCATTAGTAGTAGTTCCTTTATTAATAGACAATCCTGTATATAATAAATTATTTACAATAACATTACTATTATTAATTGCATTTATTGTATAACCATCAGTTGCATTAAAGGTATTTTCAATATTAATATTTCCAGTATTATTATCTATGTTACCTATTATGCCTCCCGATATAGTACCTGTAATTTCTCCAGTATTATAACTTTTATTAATACTAGTATTTTCGCTTTGACTAATATCTCCGATTAAACCTCCAGATATATTAGCACTTACAACATTACCAGTATTATAAGACTGTTTAACAACTGAACCATTAGTTTGTCCAATTAAACCACCACTTATTGTATTACCATATACATAAGATTTATTAATAACATTATTTAAAGTAACGTTATTAATAACTGCAATAATACCACCACTAGTAGATAAGTTAGAATCAATATTATAAGTTAAATTAGTTAATTTAAAAGTTGCTTCTTCTTGTGAAGAATAAGAAATCACAATATTATCAAGGGATGTTAAATCTATTTCAAAGTCACCAGCTACTGGTTCGCCATTTATTTCAATTGTTCCATTTCCTTCTACCAAAACATTTCCTTTTAGTTTTTTTGAAATTATATTTCCTTCAATAACAGGTAAATTTAATTTAATAGTTTCTTCTTTAGTATCATTATTAATAGTTAGAGTTTTATCTTCTAAATTATTAGTTACATTTTTAGTTATATCTTCTTTTTTACCTACTACAGAACCATCAAACATAATATTATCAAGTGCTGTATTAGTAGCATTTGATGCAATACCACCAGTTACATTACCACCGTATATCATAGAATTACTAACATATAGATTTTTAACTTGACCTTCCAAATTAGTAAATAAACCTAAATTATCATTATTATTAGTTATATATAATCCATATATAGTGTGATAATCTCCATCAAATATTCCTTTAAATCCATTCAAAGAATTAAACATATTAACAGTTCCAATTGCAGAATTTTCTCTATTAATATTATCATAAAAACTATTAGTATATTCTTTTACATAAAATTTAGTATTACTTAAAGTATATTCTATTCCATTAGTTTCATCATAACTAAATATACCATTATTAAGTACAATATCATTACTCAAAGTAAAATACGTATTACTATAATCTGTACTTTCTAACATTTTAGAAAAATATGCAAGTTCACTTCCATTAGAAATAACATAAGGATCACTTTGTGTTCCGCTTCCTTTTCGATATGAACTAGCAACAGTTCCATCCCAAACAGTTTCCCCGTATATCGTTGTTCGATTTTTAAATCTAGCAAGTGATGGCACAACAACTGAAATACATAAGACCAATATAATTAATATAACTAAATAATTAGCCTTATTTATTTTAGAAAATTTACTAAAAAACTTCTTAATTTTAGACATAACTAATCTTCCTTTACCACTATTTTATTCTCTAACCTATTATTAAAATAATTATAACATAATATGACATTTTTTGCACTATATTTTTATAGAAAAAAAACTATGCAATTACATAGTTTCATTTTTTTCTTTATTTATTATTTTTTCTACTTGAACCATAAACCATATTTTATCAATAGTAGTTTCACTTTTCTCTATTCTATTAACCCTAAGAACCAACTCTATTTTATTTTTTAATGATTTAAGTGTATCAGGATTTAAGTCATCTTCTGTTATCTTTATATTATTTAAGCGATATCTATTAACTATAATTTTAGGAATATCTACTTCATCAAATATAGGAACACCCGTTATTATTATGTTACTAGCATTCATTGCATACAAATCAAAACTATCACTATATTTTATAATATCTTCATAATTTGTTAATTTATATACTTTTTGAATAGCTAACTTTTTAAAATAATCATAACTATAATATAAATGTAAAACATCTGCTACAGTTAAAGCTCTTGATAAAGATTTCATTACACGATCTTTAAAAAGTTCTTTATCATAGTTTTCATATAAAGTATAAATTTCTTTAGCCTTTAATACAGATTCCATCTTTAATTTTTTTAAATCAGTAACAAAACTAAACATACTAGGTTTATTATTAAATATTTTTCTATTAATTTTTTCAAGTTCTGCTTCTTTTTTAGCAATTTCATCTTCAATATTTTTTAATCCTTTATATTCTTCTTTAGAATCTAATAATTTTTCGTATTCTTCTTTAAAATCTTTAAAAATTGGAGAGAATTCTATATAATTATCATATTCATCTACATTTAACATTAATTTTTCAAGTGAAGCGCATACATTATCTAAATCAGAATTTTCAGGTACCAAAGTACTAAAAGCTTGTTTTCTTACTTTGCTATCTTCTAAATAATCCCTAATATCAAATTCTCCTGATTTAGCTTTAGAAACAATTTCCCCTACTGTTTCTCTATTTGATAAATTCAAATCAATATAAGCCGCTTGAAGTTTCTCTAAACAATATGCATAACTAGATATACCATATTTATCCATTGCTTCTTTTTGAAGTTTTTCAATATAAGCATTTAATTTTCTTTCATTGGTTTTAATTAATTTACGAAAATTTAATTCTACGTGTTCAATAATTTCAGGATTAACCCAATATATTTGTTCAAATATTTCTGATACTCTATCATAATTATTAGTTTTTTTACGTCTTACTTCTAAAAATGATGCCATATACTCATGAACATAACAAGTATAATTAAAGTCATCAGCTTCTAAAAATATACCAGCAGACTCAAACTTATCTAAAAATGAATTAATAATTTCATTTAAAGAATTAAAGTTTAAAGTATAATAATTACTTATTTGATAAAGTAAAGTATCTAATCCCATCTTCTCTACATATGTATTAGTAGGATTCAACAAAAATTTTATATATTCTAAATTTTCTATTTTTTCACTTAATTTATCTTCTTTTGGTTCTTCATTTACTTGAAATGCTTTTGCTTTAGCAAGTAGATAATTTCTAGTGCTTGAACGATATTCATTATATTTTTTTTCTATGTCTAATATAAATTCATTATATTTTTTTATATTAGTTTTTGTTTTTGTAGGCATAGAAGAAAGTATTTCTTTTTTACTTTCTATATCTTGATTTATAAATTCTAAAAAACTATTATTCATTTTCATTTTCCTTCTCTATCTTATTTTCATCTAAATATCGTAAAAAGTCACATATATTATCATAAACTTCAACCAATTCATGAAGATTTAATAATGATAAATCAAAGTTAACTACATTTTCTTCGTTCATATTATCACCTTTTTTATTCTAAATTACTCAGTAAAATATCCTTGAGTATCTTTTATAAAGCTAACAGATACAGATATGTCAGCACCATCACTATCAGTTTCTAAACTATCAATATCTTGTCCTTCAATCCAAATATACATTCTTGTTTTTGTAATTCCATCAGGTATTGTAAATAATGGAGTATCAAAATCATCTTCTGTAATTGTTTCTTGTAACATAAAATAATTCATATCTAAATATGGAGAACCTGAAACTGTATTTTCAACATAGATTGGACCTCCTGCTTTTCTATAAGCATAAGTATCAAAATACTGTCCATCTACTAAATTAACTCCATATTTAATTGCCCTTTCTATAGAAAGTTCTGTATGTGAAGTACTATTTGGTTCATAAATAATTGAATTACAATTATCATTACAAGTTATACTTTGAGCAGTATATCCATCAGCATTCTTTGGAACAGACCCAATTTTAACTATACCAATTCTAAGAGAATTAAATAATCCTTCCATCTCTTCAGAAGCATCTTCATTAATAGATGCATCTGTAGCATAATCAAAATATAAATTATCTGAAACCGGAGAATTAGAATCATTCTTAAAGAATACATCAAATGCTAAATATCTATTAAATGGGTTAGCTTCATTTTCATATACCATATTAGTAGTAAGAAAACCATGTTCCTTATTTTTGTTTTTGTATCTAACACCACTACTACTAAAAATATTAAAGAATTCACTATTATGATTAGTAATACCATTCGAAGATACTGGTACCATTCCACCTTCAGCCCATTGACTTATATTATTAGGATAAGTTCTAGG
>CALVKH010000075.1 GCA_944332575.1 uncultured Bacilli bacterium
ATCCTTACAATTAAATTATAATACATTTTTATAAATTTAAAAAGACTATTAACAAATTTACTTTGTCAACAGTCTGAAAATATCCACAATTATTGTGGATATTTTTTATATATTCCTTGATAAGTATCTTTTCTTGCCATTTCTTTATCTATTTCATTTAATACACCGAATTTTTTTATTAACCATTTAGGTTCAATCAAATCATCAGGATTAGGATCTCCTGTTATACGATGGATTACAATATCTTCTCTTAAAATTTCTAATTGCGAGCATACTATATCAACATATTCTTCACGTGTTAGTACGTGAAATTTTTCTTTTTCATATAAATTAGCCAAAGCAGTATCTTTTAGTATATGTAACATATGAATTTTTATTCCTTGAATATCTAAATTAGATAAATACTTAGCAGTACTCATCATCATTTCTTTCGTTTCATAAGGTAGACCATTAATAATATGTACTACTACATTAATGTTTCTTTCTCTTAATTTTTTTACCATTTCTTCAAAACATTTTAAATCATGACCTCGATTAATTAATTTTGAAGTTTCATCGTGAATAGTTTGAAGACCTAATTCAACAGTTAAATACGTTTTTTTATTTAATTCTTCTAAATATTCTAAACATTCATCACTAATACTATCAGGTCTTGTAGCAATATTAATACCAATGACATTATCTAGAAATAATACACTTTCATATTTTTCTTTTAATACATTAACTGGAGCATAAGTATTGGTATTAGCTTGAAAGTAAACAATATATTTACTATCTGGCCACTTATGTAACATAATATTTTTTACATCATTAAATTGCTCAACTAAACTTTTCTCTTTTTCTCCAGCATAATCACCGCTGCCTAATTTTGAACAATAGATACATCCTCCATATCCTTTTGTACCATCTTTATTAGGACATGAAAAACCAGCATTTAAGCTGATTTTAAATACTTTAGATTTGAATTTCTCTTTATAAAAATAATCTAATGTATAATACCTTTTATTAGAATTACTATATTTAAACTTCATTATGTACTCCTTTAATTATTGTGTATAAGTAAATAGCCTGTTCTGTTTCCTTAGGATGTAGGAAAGAATTTCTTTTAATTAATGATATTTTATTCATATTCATATTAATATATAAATATTTAACAAGATCTTTTTTTGAATGAATCTCTTTTAATGATTTGATCTCTTGAATATTTTTAACTTCTTTTTTTAATAATTTATTAAATTTTCTTATTGAATAGATTTTATCATCAGGAATACCAAAATTTTTTCCTAAACTTTCAAGGGTTTTTAATATATTTTTATTTTTTACATTTGATTTTGTTTTTAGAAAATAAATAGTATTATTTTTAATTTTTTCATTTAAATTGATATTAGCTTTATTAATACTGTTTTTCTTAAAGGTATACTTATTACCATCTAATTTATTAAATATTTTCATAGTGTCGTTATAGCCATAATTAATATTTTTTTTATTAATATCTTTATTAAATAGTAAACTATGACCAATATGATTTCTAGGGTAAATATAGGTAATGTTAATATCTTTATTTTTTACTTTTCTTCTTATTCCTACGCTTTTTAAATCTACAGCAACTATGTTAGTAGCGCCCATATCAATTGCTAAATTAATTGGCAGCACATCGTAATACCCACCATCAATATAATTATCCCCATCGATATTTTTCATTTTAAAAGCAGGAAAACAAGTAGCGGATGCCATCAAGTAATCTTTTAACTTGTCTTTCGGAATTTTGTCTTTAGTTAGCACCTTTGGTTTTAAATTAGTGATATTAAAAGTTACTAATCCAAATTTGATTTTAGATTTATAAAATTTTCTTTTGTTAATTGCTTCTTCTAATTTTTTCTCTAAGTTATCAGTACTCATACCTTTATTTTTAATGATATTTTTTCCATACATAGAAATTGTTTCTTTTATTGTTTGTACGCGTTTAGTATCGTCTTGAAATACTTCTTTAAAGTCAATTTTATTCCAAATTCTAGGAGCTAAAAAATATGATTTTTGAGTAACTAATACTGCATTCAATGCTCCAACAGAAGTACCAGTTACAATATCGATTTTATAGTGTAATTTACGTAATGCTTTCCAAACACCTATTTGATAAGCACCTTTTCCTCCGCCACCAGACAATACTAATGCATTCACAACATCACCAAGTATATTATATCATAATAATTTAATTCAAAATATAAATACCTATATTTAAATATAAAGCAAATAAGCACCATAGAAGATAGGGTATTTGTAATAGACCTCCAATTTTATTGATTCGATAAAATTTAATCATCATTTTTACTATTAAATAAATTAATAGAATTAGCCAAAAGATAGAAAATAATCTCCATTTAAATATGAAGAAAACTATAGTCCAAAAACAGTTAACAATTAATTGTAGAAAATAAGTTTTGTAGGTATCTATGTCTAAATCATGATCATTTTTTAAAGTCAGATAGAAAGATATTCCCATTAAAATATAAAGAATGGTCCACATTACTGGAAATAACCAACTAGGAGGAGCAAGAGGAGGTTGAATTAATTGTTCATAATCAATAAATGGCCTAGTTATAATTCCAGTTAAAAATCCTAGAACTAAAGGGATAGCCACACTTATAATTAACAATTTTAAATCTTTTTTCATATTATATCACCTATTAATTATTATGTGATTGAATAATTAATATGAAACATAATAATTTTAGAGTTTCTATCTAAATAAAAACATGTTATAATGTAATAAAATAGAAAGGGTGTTATTTATGTACGATTTAGGTGAGCAATTTCATATTAATTTAGATAAATTAAAAACTAATAGTAAATCTATTGTACAAGGGAATAAATATCGTATTTCTGTTTTAACGGAAAGATTAATACGTCTTGAATATAATAGTGAAGGAAAATTTAATGATTTAGCGACTGAACTTGTAGTATCAAGAAATTTTGATGTTCCACCTTTTCAAGTAAGACAAGATAACACTTTCTTAGAAATAACAACTAAATATTTTAAATTAGAATATACCAAAGAAACAAGCTTTAAAGGTACGGCAGTAAACCCTATGAAAAACTTAAAAATTACTTTAAATGGTACAGAACAGATTTGGTATTATGGACATCCAGAAGTTAGAAATTATTTTGGTTCTAATAATAGTTTAGAGGTTAATCCTAGTAATGTAAAAAATAAAGGATTATATTCACTAGAGGGGTTTGTTAGTTTTGATGATAGTAATACTTTAAGATTAGATGCTAATGGTACTATCACTAGTCCTAATGCTAATAGTATAGATATTTATATATTTATTTATGGTAAAGATTTTGGGTTAGCGATGCAAGATTATTTTAAATTAACTGGAATGCCATCCTTTATTCCAAGATATGCGCTTGGTAATTGGTGGTGTAGAGATAAAGTTTACTCTTATGAAGATATAGAAGACTTAGTGAATAAATTTGATAGCATTAATGTGCCAATATCAGTAATTTTATTAGATAAAGATTGGCATAAAAGAGAAGTATATAATAAAAAATTAACAAATACAGGTTTTACTTTTAATAAAGATTTATTTCCTGATCCTGTTACTATGATTAAATATTTACATGATAAAGGAATAAAGGTAGGACTATCCGTGGATCCTAGTGAAGGTATTTATCCATTTGAAGAATATTATCAAACAGCATGCCAATATTTAGGAGGAACAGCGGGAACTATTCTAAAGTTCGATCCATTAAATCCTAGATTTTTAGATGTTTATTTTAAAGTACTTATTCATCCTTTGGAAAGCATGGGAATAGATTTCTTTTGGAATGATTATAGCAATTTAAAAGATTTAACTACTTTATGGGTATTAAATCATTATCATTATTTAGATTCTGGAAGAGTACAAGCAAGACGTAATATGTTATTATCAAGAAATGCTTTGGTAGCAGCGCATAGATATCCCGTTCTTTATTCAGGAAAGACTACTGTTAGTTGGGATAACTTTAAATTAATTCCATTCTTTAATTTATCAGCATCTAACATAGGAGTATGTTGGTGGAGCCATGATATAGGAGGATTTAGTGGTGGAATAGAAGAATCTGAATTGTATATA
>CALVKH010000076.1 GCA_944332575.1 uncultured Bacilli bacterium
AAGTCTAATTTTACTAATAGTAGTTGTAGTACTTATGAATATAATGCTGAAAGTAGAAGATATACAGAAACATTACCAGGAGGATGTGGTGGATCTATGGGGTCAACAACTCCTTATGGTGAAGTTGTAAGAGCGATTAAATTTGATGATAAAATAGAAATATATGAAAAATTTATTGTAAATGAAAATGGTAGTGTTTATACTGGAGCTGAAAATAATAAAGTTGGTTTAGAAACTCCAGCTACCTATTCTTCTGATAAAACATATTATGATAAATATTTTGATGAATTATATTCTGTCAAATATACATTTGTAAAAAATGGTGATAATTATAGTTTCTCTAGTTCAGAAATAGTGAAATAACGAAAGGTGCTTCTAGCATCTTTTTATTTTACAGTTAAATTTATAATTGTTTTAAATAATCTTTACTTATTTTCCAAATTTATATATGATTAGATTGTAGAATGTGAGGACTTAATATGAATAGCAGTAAAAAGTATTATCATACAATAGATTTAATTAGATTATTATCTTGCTTTGCAATATTATTGTATCATTTAAATATATTAAAAGGTGGATATTTAGCTGTATGTACTTTTTTTGTTTTAAGTGGATATTTATCTTGTATTTCAGCGTTTAGAAAAGAAAAATTTTCACTAAGATCTTATTATTGTAACCGCTTATTAAAAATTTATCTTCCATTAATATTAGTTGTATTTATAACTATTGCTGTTATATCTTTTTTGCCTAATATTTCCTGGTTTAATTTAAAACCAGAGACAACATCAGTTTTACTAGGATATAATAACTTTTGGCAACTTAGTGCTAATTTGGATTATTTTGCAAGGCACATAAATTCTCCATTTATGCATTTTTGGTATATAGGAATATTGTTACAATTTGAATTAGTTTTCCCTTTGATATATCTTTTATTCCGTAAAATAGGAGATAAAATTCATAAAAGTATTCCTTGTATTATTACTATTATTTTATCGATTATTTCTTCTATTTATTTTTATCAAATGAGCCTAACTGATAATGTTATGGCAACTTATTATAGTACTTTTACTAGAATATTCTCATTATTATTTGGACTTTCTTTAGGTTTTATTCATTCTTATTATGGACCTTTAATTTTTAAACCTTTAAAAAAGAATTTTATTAGTAAAATAATTTTTGGTATTTATTTATTGTTATTAATTGGTTTATTTGTTTTCATTGACTCTAAATCTATTTATTTTGCAATTAGTATGATAGGAGTAACTTTAATTACTTGTAGATTAATTGACTATGGTAGTGTTATTGTAAAAGATAAATTGTCTATTATTGATAAAATAATAAAAAAATTATCATCTATTAGTTACGAAGTATATTTATTTCAATATCCAATTATCTTCTTGATGCAATATGTAGTGATTAGTAATTATTTAAGTATTCCTATCATAATTGTGTTAACATTTATATTATCTTATATACTTCATATTTGTACTAATTTTAAAGATAAAAATAAAGTAGCTAAAGTATTTAAATATATTATTAGAATAATTATTTTAATTATTTCTTTATACGGAGTGTATCAGTATTGCATAGCAAAGGATCATACACACGAAATGAATGCCTTAAAAGAACAACTAGCAGAAAATGAAGAAATGTTAAAACAAAAACAAGAAGAATATGAGTCACAATTAAAACAAGAAGAAGATGACTGGTTAGAGCAAATGTTAGAGTTAGAAAACGGTGAGAAAGAGTTAAAAAATATTGTTACTAATTTACAAGTAGTAGGAATAGGTGACTCTATCATGTTAGGAGCAGTAGATAATTTGTACAATACTTTTCCTAATAGTTATTTTGATGCTGAAGTTTCTCGTTCTCTTTGGGTTGCTAAAGATATATTACAAGATTTGAATAATAAAAATATGCTTGGGAATCCAATAGTATTTAATTTGGGTGCGAATGGAGACTGCACACTATCATGTAAAGTAGAAATTATGAATCAATGTAAAGATCGTAAAGTGTTTTGGTTAACGGTTACCAATGATGAAGAAGTGCATTTTAATGATAGCTTATTATCCTTTGCATCGGAGTATGATAATTTGCACATTATTGATTGGAATTCAATTTCTGAAGGTCACCCTGAATATTTTTATGCAGATGGACTTCATCTAACTGAAACTGGAAAAGGAGCATATACGAAAGCTATTTATGATGCGATATATAAAGTGTATTTAGAAGAATATAACGAAAAGAAAGAAGAAATTATAAAACAGCATGAAGAAGAACAAAAAAATAAAATAAGTTTTTATGGTAATAATCTTTTATTAAATGTTTTTGATGATATTCAAGATGATTTTTCTGATGCTAAGTTTATTACAGATCAAAAATTTAATTACAAAACATTAAAGAACGAAATTCAAAAGGCTATAGATAATAATTCCTTAAATTATAAAGTGGTTTTTGTTTTAGATAGTAATATTTCTTTAACGAAAGAGGAATATTGTGATTTAATCGAAATGTGTAAAGAACATAAAATATATATAGTTTCTACGAATAAAAAAGATATAAATAATTTATCTGATTTAGAATATGATAATGTTACAGTGATAGATTTTTATGCTGAAATAAAAAAACACGATAATTATTTAATGGTTGATGGAATTCATTTATCAGAAGAAGGTAACAAAGCTTTAGGTGATTTATTAATCAACTCTATAATATAAGAAATAATTAAGTAGTGATGGAGATGATTATGAAATGAATGATGTTGATAAAAAAATCGAGGATTTATCAAAATCAAAATTTAGAAGTAGTTTTCATTTAAAAGAAAAAGATAAAAAGTATATAAAAGAAAAAGGGATAGATACTATAAGAATACATGCAGAAGATTTTATAGATAAAAGGCTTGCTCCAGAAGTTATTTTAAATGATGGAAAACAAACACCAATGAGGGGGCATCCTGTATTTATTGCACAACATGCTACTGCAACTTGCTGTAGAGGATGTTTGGAAAAATGGCATAAAATAAAAAAAGGAAAAGCACTTAGCATAAAAGAGAAAGAATATATAGTGGATATTATTATGAAATGGATTCATCATGAATTAGAGAGGAAGATATAATGGATTTTTTAGATTTAGTAAAAGAAAGATTTTCAGTGAGAGATTTTTTACCAAAAGAAATTGAAAGTGATAAATTAAATAAAATTTTATTAGCAGGTAATCTTGCTCCAACAGCTCGTAATATTCAACCACAAAGAATATACGTATTGAAGAGTAAAGATGCATTAGAGAAAATGAAAGAAATAACAAAAATGGTATATAATGCACCAGTAGTTTTATTAGTTTGTGTAGATCTTGATGAGGTTTGGAAAAATCCTTTAGAAGAAGGATATACTACTAGTGAGATGGATGCTAGTATTGTTGGTACACATATGATGTTGGAAGCTTGGAATTTAGGTGTTGCTTCCGTATGGATTAGATATTTCGATGCTAATAGAATATCCAAAGAATTTAATTTGGCACCAAATATAAAACCAATATTTTTATTACCAATAGGATACAAAACTGATAAAGTAATTCCTTCACCAAGTCATAGTAATAAAAAAGATTTACAAGAGATAGTAAAATATTTATAAATATTTTTAACAGATAAATGTATCTGTTTTTTTGTCGAATTTTATAGGGTGTAGGAGTATTTTAAAAGAAAAGTATTATTGGATAAAATAAATATATAAGATATTATACCCTGTCAAGTAAAAGTAAAGGCAACTATGCCTTCGATTCGGGGGGTGTCCGTCCAGTCATCAATTTGAAATCTAATATAGAAATAATTAGTGGAGATGGTACAACTACTAATCCATATGTTATTCAAACTAGTTAATATATTATTTCAAAGATAAGTAAAAACTTATCTTTTTTTGTTATATTTGGGATATTAAAAAAAGATGTTCTTTTTTATAGTAATATGGTAAAATATTTGTGAAAGAAGTGAGAGTTAATGAAAGTATTAGTAATTATTCAAGAAT
>CALVKH010000077.1 GCA_944332575.1 uncultured Bacilli bacterium
AAATCCAATAGATTGCTCAAAAACTTTAGGTGTGATACCTTTTATTTTTTCTATTTCTTTTCGTGATTTGATTTTACCTAATTTATCTCTTGTATCCATAATAGCATCAATAGCTTTTTTATTAAGTCCAGAAATATATTTTAAAATAGAACGCGATGCTGTATTAATATTAACTCCTACTTGGTTTACTACTTTTGTAACAACAAAATTCAAAGACTCATCTAACTTTTTAGGCGTTACATCGTGTTGATAAAGTCCTACTCCTATACTTTTAGGATCGATTTTAACTAATTCAGATAAAGAATCTTGTAACCTTCTTCCAATACTAATAGCGCTTCTTTTTTCAACAGTTAAATCAGGGAACTCTTCGATCGCTAATTTACTAGCAGAATAAACACTAGCACCCGCCTCATTAACAATAATATATTCCACTTTCCTAGGACTTTCTTTAATCACATCCGCAATAAATGACTCTGATTCACGAGATGCTGTACCATTTCCAATAGCAATGACATCAACATTATATTTATCTATCAAATCTAAAACTATTTTTTTACTTTCCTCAATTTTATTATGTGGTTCAGTTGGATAAATAACACTTATATTTAAAGGCTTACCAGTAGGATCAACAACTGCTAATTTACATCCAGTTCTAAAAGCCGGATCATAACCTAAAACTACTTTTTCCTTAATAGGTGGTGTTAATAATAAATTTTCCACATTTTTAGAAAAATTATCGATCGCTACTTCTTCACTCTTTTCTTTTAGTTCACTTCTAATCTCTCGCTCTATACTAGGAAAAATTAATCTTTTATAGCTATCTTTTATTGCATCTTTTACAATTTCTACACAACATCCAGTATGGTTACCAATTACTTCTTTTTCTAAGTATTTCAATACATCTTCTTCTTCAATCTCAATAGATACTGATAATATATTTTCATTTTCTCCACGATTAATAGCTAAAATACGATGTGGTTTTATTTTACATACTGCTTCGCTATAATCATAATACATCTCATATGTCTTATTTTCGTCAATTGCCTTCTTTTTTAATTTTGATACCATTACTCCATTTTTATAGACATACTTTCTAATGTATTTACGATATTTGGCATTATCGCTAATTACTTCAGCAATAATATATTTAGCACCAGTTATAGCTTCTTCGACATTTTTCACTTTATCAGTTACAAATTTTCTAGCATATTCTTCGATTCCCGATACAGGAAACGTTAGTATATACTTACTTAATGGTTCAAGTCCTAAAGCAATAGCTTCTGTTGCTTTAGTTTTTTTCTTCTCTTTATATGGTCGATATAAATCCTCCACATCAACTAACTTTTCACATTTTAAAATATTATTTTTCAATTCTTCTGTAAGCATACCTTTTTCATCAATTAATCTAATAACATCTTCTTTTCTCTTAAATAGATTTGTCTGATATTCATAGACATCATTGATCTTTCTTATTTGTTCTTCATCTAATGCTCCCGTTAATTCTTTTCTATATCTAGCAATAAAAGGAATCGTGTTTCCTTCTTGTAGCAAATTAAGTACTACTTCTACTTGCTTTGTTTTAATCTTTAAGTCTTCACTTATTTGTTTTATTATTTCTTCATTCATAATGTTCTCCTTCTCTTTTGCATAAGTCTATTTTATCATAATATAAAAAGAAAAAGAACTTAAAGTTCTTTTTACTAACAATCTAAATCATGTTCGATATGCCAATAATCACTTGGATCTCTAGCTTTGTAAGCCCATCCCAATTCATAATGCTTACATGTACAATTACCAGCATCATCACATACTCTCATATAATAGTTTAAATCATCTGTTTCTCTAGAATTAAGTCCAAAACCAACTGCATATTGAACACTACCCACATTTTCTTCTTCTGTATTTAACGTATTAAGTCCCGTTAATTTAGAAAATGAAGTGATACCGGATGGACATCCACTATAACGATTTTCATAACAATGTTTATAATGAGTTTTTAATTTATCATATGAATAGTCTTCCTTAACAGTAAGTACAAGGAAATTATTCGAATCATAGCCAGCTCTATATTCAAAATTCTTATAAGTAATTGTTGGAGCTACGGAATCTCTTTTTACTGTTACAGTACATGTATTCGTATTTCCTGCTTTATCTCTTATATATCCTGTGTATGTTGTTCCTTTTGTATCTGATGATAATGTTTTTATTGCTCCATTGATATAACTTCCTACTCCTGCTACATCAACACCACTTGTGGTATCGTTCTTTGTATTTATGGATATTGTTACATCTCCTCTGTACCATCCATTATTTCCTTCTGTTCCACTTGTTTTTAATGTACAACTCGGTTTTGTGGAATCTTTTTTTACCGTTATAGTACATGCGCTCGTATTTCCGGCTTTATCTCTTACATATCCTGTATATGTTGTTCCTTTTGTATCTGTACTCTGAGTCTTAGTCAATGTAGTGTAATCTCCTATTCCTTTACTTTCTATTCCACTTCCTCCACTATCAGAAGCTGTATTAAAACTTATTTCTATATCACTAGTATACCATCCATTATTTCCTAAAGTTCCGCTTCCGCTTAGGGTACAACTTGGTGCAGTTTTATCTATTTTATTAATAGTGAAACTTATTCCATCTGATACATTCCCTACTTTATCTCTAATTCTTATTACTCCACTGGTATTACCACTATAACTTTTGATCTCTTCTTCTTGATAACTTACTCCGTTATTATAACTATATCCTTCTATCCCTGTTATCCTATCTTCTCCTTTTATATATACACTTACATCTTTATTCGTCCATACACTTGTTACAGTCTCTTCTTTTAATACTTCTACTTTCTCTATACTGCTTATTACACTACTGCTCCCTATATATATTGCTAACTCTTCATATTCCCCTTCTTCTATCTCTATTATTGCTCTATCTCTTCCGCTTACTATTCCTCCCCCTGTTTTTATATTTTTATCTAAATGTTATCATTTTTTTAGACACTTTACACAGGGGGTGTTATAATACTCAGAAAGGAGGAGGTTGGTATGCCTCGTAAATATAGTAATGACTTTAAATCTATGGTTGTTAATCTGATCGTTAATGAAAAACATTCCACTATTAAAACTGCCCAACAATTAGATGTTCCTTTAAAAACTTTAGAAAAATGGGTTACCGCTTACAACAAAGATCATAACGTTTTTAATTCTGATTATCTTTCACACACCAGGCAAATCGAATTATTAAAGAAGGAAAATGCTTCTTTAAAAAAAGATAATGAAATTTTAAAAAAAACGATTTCTTTATTAGCAAAAAAGGAATAGCTTTGTTTGAAAGTATTAAAGAGCTTTCTTCTGTCTATCCTCTTAATACTATTTGTCGTGTTTTAAATGTTAACAAATCTTCTTATCTTTATTGGCTTACTACTGGTTTATCTAACGAATCTATTAAACTTGAATTTTTTCGATTAGTAATACAAGTTTATGCTGAATTTAATGGTATATATGGTGCCCCTAAAATTACTTTTATTTTAAATTCTAGAGGTGTCTCTTGTTCTGTTTCTAAAGTGTCTAGAACTATGCATATTCTTGGTATTAAATCCATTGTTTCTAAGCATTTCCCTAAGAAAAATTCTAAAATTACTGATAAAGAAAAATCTTTAATTATTAACTTAATTAAAAATTTGGATATTATTCGTTTAAATCAGGTTTGGACTACAGATATTACTTACATAAAAACTCTTCATGAAGGTACTTTTTTTCTCATCTCTTTTCTTGATGCTTTTTCTAAAAAAGTTGTTGCTTGGGGGCTTTACGATAATCAACAAACTGATAAAATTATTGCTACTTTGAAAGTTGCTATATCCTCTAGAAATCCTTCTCCTGGTCTTATTATTCATTCAGACAAAGGTTCTCAATT
>CALVKH010000078.1 GCA_944332575.1 uncultured Bacilli bacterium
GTGCTAGCTATACTTCTATCCCCACAAAATCCAGAATCTGCTAAGTAGGTTGAATAATTTGCTAATAAATTTTCTTCATACCATGTATCTAATACTGTTTTTATTGTACTGTCGTTTATATTTGCATGAGTTTCTTCATAACTAGTACTTCCTGGCGTTCCATACATATATCCTACATAAGCATTATCATTATAATTAGTATTAAATGCACTTGTACCTATTGTTGCATCCGTTCCAGTAGAGTTTGCTGTTGTTCCTTGATAAATTAGTCTTACTGAGCCATCTTCATTGATTCTTACTATTCTCCAATAGAATCCTGCAAAATATACATAATTATTTTCTACCTCTCCTCTAAAGTAATAGGTCACCATATTGTTTTCTGTATTTTGCCTTGTATAATATAATCCCTTTCCATTGGTATCACTACTTGGGGCTAATAAATTTAATGAATTATCACTTTGTGCTTCGTTATCACTTAGTATTTGTTGTACTAATGTTGGATAAGTTATTTCTGGTATTAAATCCCCATCTGGAGTTGGATTGCTTGACACATATTGTCCTATATCTAAAGTGATACTAATATCTTTTGTCTTTTCTTCTGGATCACTTGTTACACTTGGATCATACCCTACTCTTAAAGTGATAGTTACTGTAGGACATGTGCTTTGTCCTTCACAACTAGCAATCCTTGTTCCTTTTCTTATTCCATCAAATCTTACATAGATCGCTTCACTTCCACTCCCTGTGTATGTTCCCCTTTGACTTCTGCTTCTATATCTCCATAATTTGTTATATCTATTTCATAGGTTACTTCATCCCCTGGTTGCACTAAATCTACTTCAAAGTTTGCTGTTGTTTTACTTACGGTTGGTGTTACTTTATTCGTGGCTCCTCCTTTTAGTGATACTGTTCTTATATCACTAAACTCTACTTGCCAATTAGAGGTTACTGCTGTACTTCCATTGATATTTAAACTTGTTGATAGAATTGCATATCCTACTGCCATAAATACTATGACTACTAACATCACAATTATAATCTTAGTTTTTCTTCGATACATTTTGATCACCTATCTTTATTGTATTATCTCATTATTTTAAGTTTTATTCAATAATTATAAAAAAAAGAAAGTATATTTTACAATGCAAATATTACTTTCTTTTTTGTTTCTTTTGTTGCTTTTCTATTGCTTTTTCTATTCTTTTGGTTTCTATGTCTTTATTAAGATTAATTGGGATCTTTTCCCTTTGTCTAGTTAAAATTGTCATTATAATAAACGCTACTAGAGAATATCCAAAACCTAACTTGACTGTTAAAGACAAGATCGCTAATACTATAGTCAGTATTCCAAAAAGAATAATGAATCTTCTTAAAATTTTTCTTTTCTTTAAATTCTTTATATTTTGATCATTTGTTAATTTTACCATTTATCCCCCATAAACAAAATAAATAATACCAAATCCTATAGCCATAACTAAGATAAATACTACTAAAGTTAAAAATGAAATCTTAGCTGACTCGGGATTATTAGTTGGATAAGTACCTAATGTCTTAACATATTCATTACTTTTTTGTTCTTGTTTTACTGGTGTATCTTCTTTGATATACCCACTAAGTGAATCATTTACTTTATCAATTGTAGCACTATCATAGTTATTAATTCTTAAATAATTATTATCACTAGATAAAGCTTCATAACTTGCTTTACCATTTTCATATTCTACTTTAGTAACATTATTTCTATCAATAGAAGCGCCCTTACCAAAGGAATCTGCTACTTTAGGTAATGTATAGGTATCAAATTCAGTACCATTATTAAATATAATTGTTTCCCTTGTTCCATCAGAACTAGCTAAATTAACTATTCTTTGATTAGGCGTATCACCCGGTATATCTATCTGAACAACAGCCATATCATCTGAATCTTTATTATCATTAATAAAATCAAGTACTCTTAAAGCATCTTCACTATCATAATGCTTATCATTATACTCTACATCTATATTTGGAAGTCCTCGTTCAGTATCTTTGACTTCATCTATACTATCAACTTCTAAAGAAGCCTTATCTAATTTTGTTCCATCCATTTTTTTGTTTTCAGTATCTAGTTCAAAAACATTGCCCCCACGATCTTCTTTTATTTGATACCCAATTAACTCAGCTATTTCAATTGCTTCTTGTTTAGAATCAGCAATTAAATAAAAGCTAGTTATACCATCACTATTAGAATATCCTACTGTAAAATCTTTATTTGGAATATTAGGATCATCATTTACAAATTTATCTTTTAATCCTTGTAATTCTGATGGCATTAATGATTCATAATCTTTTTCTTTATCTGTTTGATTAATGATTTCATTAACATCATTAAATATTTCTTTTCCTTTTTGCATTAATTCTTCTTCGCTTAATTTTTTGTCATTTGCTTTAATTGTTAATACTTCTTGATTGGTAGAATTAATTCTAGTCATATCTACATCAATATCTTTTTTATTTTTATATAATTCTAATAATAAATTATCTATATAAGGTTTGCTATCATGAGTTAATTCTAAAGATATTTCTGGAGTATCAGTTAATCCTGGATTGCTAGATACTACATTAATTCCTTTATTAGAAGCGTTAGCTACTAAATTACCTAAAATAGCATCATTCTCTAAAGATATTTCATCACTATCTTTTTCTAGATTAACTTCTGTACCAAACTGAATAGTTGAAATTTTAGGTTCTGTAAAAACAAATTCACTATCTAAATCATTTTTTGTTAGTGAAACTTCTTTATTAGTTTGTCTTTCTATTTCGTTATAACTATCCACTACATTTTTTAAATTTGTACGTACAGCATTAGGTAATTTATCATTATTAGCTAAATTCTCAAATATTTCTTTTATATCATCATTAAATTCATAAGACAACAAACTAGAAATAATATCAGTTAAATTTGATGAATTAACATATCCATTAGAAACCATATCTTTAACTTCTTCTAACGTATACACTTCTTTCATGATTTCACCTCACTATCCTATATAAAGCATAACATATTTCTTTAAAAAATGCATTCTTTTTTATAAAAAAGAACAATAATATTTTTATTGTTCAGTTCAATTAATTTTTATTTTATTTTTATTCTATACTTTTTAGTGACTCGATCATATCTATCTTCTTTAAAGCAAAATAATTTATTATTTGAATAATAATGGTAAATACAATTGTTAATATGATAGAAATAATATAGCACCATATACCTATTTTTGTTGGAAACATTAATATATCGAGCTCACAAGTCTTAACAATAATTAACGTTAAGAAATATCCAGCTCCCAAGCCTAAAGCAATACCTATAGCTGTTAAAACTGTGTTTTCTTTAGATACATAATTATATACTTCTTTATCATAAAATCCTAAAACTTTAATCGTTGCTAATTCTCTTATTCTCTCACTGATATTAACATTGGATAAATTATACAAAACTGTTAATGCTAATACTCCTGCTGAAACAATTAAAATCCATACAACATAATCCATATTTTCTAAAGTATCGTCTAAAACACTAGCAATATCACTAGTTAAAATCACTCTTGAAAACAAATTAGATTCTAATAATTCCGTTGACAATGATTCAACTTCATCATCATCGATTTCTTTTGTGTTAACGAGTGCTACATTATACTTAGGACTTTCTTTAAATAATTTAACATATAAAGACTTATCCATGTAAATATAATGTCTTAAATAATTGTCAACAATTTTACTTACTTTAACCTTAGCCTCTTCTCCATTAGCAT
>CALVKH010000079.1 GCA_944332575.1 uncultured Bacilli bacterium
TTAATATCGGGTGTAAGTTTTAGAGAAAATGAAGATTTAAGTAATGCATCTATGGACTCTATTCAAATTGAAAAAGAACGAGGTATTACTATTTTAGCTAAGACTACAGCTATTAATTATAAAGGATATCGTATTAATATTTTGGATACGCCAGGACATGCTGATTTTGGTGGAGAAGTAGAGAGAATCATGAATATGGTAGATGGGGTCCTTTTAGTAGTAGATGCTTATGAAGGAACGATGCCTCAAACTAGATTTGTATTAAAGAAAGCATTAGAAGCTAAAGTAAAACCTATTGTTGTTATTAATAAAGTAGATAAAGATACAGCAAGATGTAAAGAAGTAGTAGATGAAGTATTAGATTTATTTATTGATTTAGGTGCTGAAGAGGATTGGTTAGATTTTAAAGTAGTATATGCATCAGCTGTTAATGGTACTTCTAGCTTAAGTGATGACTTAAGCACACAAACCCCTGGTTTTGATGAATTACTTGACTTAATTATCAGTGAAATTCCTGCTCCAAAAGGCGATGTGAATGCTTTATTACAATTTCAACCTGCATTATTAGATTATAATGATTATGTTGGAAGAATAGGAATTGGTAAAGTTCATAATGGTAAAATAAGAGTAGGACAGATGGTAGATTGCCTTAGATTAGATGGAACGGTTAAACAATTTAGAGTTCAAAAGTTATTTGGGTTTTTAGGATTAAAGAGAATTGAAATTGAAGAAGCAGAAGCTGGAGACATTTGTGCTGTAGCAGGACTTATGGATATTTCTGTAGGGGAGACTTTGTGTGAAGTGGGGAAACACAATCCATTACCAATTTTACATATTGATGAACCTACATTACAAATGACATTTGGTGTTAATACATCTCCTTTTGTTGGCAAAGAAGGTAAAATATTAACTGCTAGAAAAATAGAAGAAAGATTAAATAAAGAATTACAACGTGATGTTAGTTTAAGAGTAGAACCTAACGATAGCGAAAGTTGGATCGTATCTGGCCGTGGTGAATTACATTTAGGAATTCTAATTGAAAATATGCGCCGTGAAGGATTTGAATTACAAGTATCTAAGCCTAATGTAATCATTAAAGAAGAAAATGGAATAAAACTAGAGCCATATGAAGAATTAATGATTGATGCTCCTGAAGATACCATTGGATCTATTATTGAACAATTAGGTAGTAGAGGAGCAATTATGGAGAGTATGAATAATGTTAATGGGCAAGTGAAACTTATTTATACGATTCCATCTCGTGGATTAATCGGGTTTACAACTAATTTCTTGACGTTAACTAAGGGTTACGGCATCATTAACCATACTTTTAAAGAATATCGTCCGGTTGCGAGTGTTGACATTGGTGAAAGATCCATTGGTGTTTTAGTATCCATGGAAAACGGTAAAGCAACTGCATATGCACTTGGAGGTTTAGAAGAACGAGGAGTTATGTTTATTGAACCAGGTACTGAGGTTTATGAAGGTATGATTGTAGGTGAACATAATCGTGATAATGATTTGGCTGTAAACGTTGTAAAAGGAAAACAATTAACGAATATGCGTGCTGCTGGTAGTGATAAAACAGTAGTATTAAAACGTCCAAGACCAATTACTTTGGAATATGCACTTGACTATATTAATTCTGATGAACTAGTAGAAGTTACACCATTAAGTATTCGTCTTAGAAAAAAAATATTAAATACTGAACAAAGAAAAAAAATAGATGCAAAAAACTAATTTGTTTTTTCATCTTTTTTTGTTATAATATAGTTAGTAACAAATGATAGAAAGGATATGGTTGTATGGTAAAGAAAAAAGAGACTAATGTTAATAAGAAGGTGGAAAAAAGGAAAATACCAACTAAAAATTATGTAATAGTATTAGTTATTTTCGCTCTATCGCTTTTTTTAGTATTCTTTTTAAGAGATTGGTATAGATCATATCAAGAGTATGAAAAAACAATTCCTGTGTTAACTAACGTTTTAAGTGAAGTTAGATATAATGAAATATATAATTATATTGGTGATAATCAAAGTGTAATTATTTATATGGGAGTTGCGGATGACGATGATTGTAGAGAATTAGAAGCTAAATTTAAAAAAGTCATTGAAGAACGTCATTTAAAAAATAAAATAGTATATTTTAATATAACAGACGTGGAAGATAAAGAATTATTGTTAAAAGAATTTAATGATAAGTATGCAACTGGAGATAGAATAAGTGCATACCCAGCTATTATTTTATTTGAAGATGGAAAGATTATTGATTTTAAAAGTAAAAATGCTAATCAAAATTTATTAGTCAGCGATATTGAACAATTATTAGATGAATATGAAATAGAAGGCAATTATTAATGATTCATATTGTTTTATATGAGCCAGAAATTCCAGGTAACACTGGTAATATTATGCGCACTTGTGTAGCAACTGGAACTAAATTACATTTAATTGAACCCCTTGGTTTTTCACTTGATGAAAAACATTTAAAAAGAAGCGGTGTTAATTATATTGATAAATTAGATTATGAGGTTTATAAAAATTTTGAAGATTTTGAAAGTAAGAATCAAGGAATCTATTATTACTTTACAAGATATGGTCATAAGCCTCATACCAGTTTTGATTATTCAAATCCAAAGGAAGAAATATATTTGATTTTTGGAAAAGAATCCACTGGTATTCCAAAAGAAATCTTAAGAAAAGATTTAGATCGTTGTATGAGAATTCCGATGACTAAAAATGTAAGAGCATTAAATTTATCTAATTGTTGTGCCATCGTATTATATGAAGTATTACGTCAACAAAATTATCGTGATTTATTATTTGAAGAACCTCATAAAGATAAAGATTTTATAAATTTAGATTAAAAACTTATTGACAATATATCATACGGGATGATAGAATAATATCACTGAGTTGAGATTTCAACTCTTATGGGGCATTAGCTCAGCTGGGAGAGCGCCACGTTTGCACCGTGGAGGTCAGCGGTTCGATCCCGCTATGCTCCACCATATAGGATAAGTAAACCGTTTACTCATAATAGTAACGGTTTTTATTTTTACATTCTATTTACTTTTTTTATAATATTTATAATTGATTTTCATAAATACTTGTTTTATAGCTAATAATAAGGAGGATGATGAAATAATGAATAATCAATATGATGCATCTGTGGATTCAAAAAAGAAAACTAATACTATTTTAGTAGTAATTTTATTATGATTATACTTGGGTTAGCGGGATATATTGTATATGACAAAGTACTATCAGATACTAATACAGAAGAAAAAGAACAAGAAAACAATAATACAGAAGAAGAGAATCAGGATGACGAAAATGGACCATCAGAAGAACAATTAGACATTAATAGTTCAGAGGTAAGAGATTTAATGACCATGATACAAGAACCTTTAAATGAAGCTATGATATATGATTTTTATTTAAAGCAAAATGTAGGGGCTAATGATTTAAGTAATTACTCTAAATTATTAATTGGTTTAGCATATTTAAGTAAGGATGGATTACCAAGTGAATTTTCATCTGATGAAATGTCAAATGCTATAAAAGCAACATTAGATAATGATACAACTTACACAAATGAAAGTTTTTATTCA
>CALVKH010000080.1 GCA_944332575.1 uncultured Bacilli bacterium
TTAATTCTTTTAAGTTCTTACTATTATCATAATATATATCAACACTAATATCACTAAAAGTAATAGTCTCTATATTAAACTCACTCTTATCACCAATTAATTCTTTATCATGAAGTTTTAACATATTTACAACAATAAACTTAACAGCATCATTAGAAATATTAACTCTAACATAAAAATCATTACCTAAAGCTAACTCTTGTTTTTTATTTCTAAACATAGTAACAAATTCTAAAGCTTCATCCACTAACTTCTCTTCAGCCTTAAATACATATTTTTTCTTATATTCTGGATATTTAGATATCATTATAGAACTACTTTCCCTAATAGGTAACATACTATATATCTCTTCAGTTACATAAGGCATAAATGGATGAAGTAACTTAATAATACTAGTTAAAACAACATATAAAACACTCTTTTTAGTATCATTCATATTAAATTTAGATAACTCTATATATCTATCACAAAATATATCCCAAATAAAACTATATAAATTATTACCAACTATATTAAAATCATACTTTTCCATATGTTTAGATACATCTTTAATAACTTTATTTAACTTAGTCAAAATCCACTTATCCTCTAACTCTAAATCATCAAACTCTACTTCTTTTAAATCCTCTATATTCATAAGTACATATCTAGAAGCATTCCATAATTTATTTACAAAATTCCAAGTTGATTTTACTTTCTCTTCATCATAACGTAAATCCATTCCCATAGCCGTATTTGTCGTTAAGAAAAATCTTAAACTATCAGCACCATACTTATCTATAACATCCATAGGATCTACACCATTGCCTAAGCTCTTACTCATCTTTCTTCCTGTCTTATCACGAATAAGTCCATGAATAATACAGTCTTCAAATGGTCTTTCATCCATAAATTCTAATCCTTGAAATGTCATTCTATTTACCCAGAATGGAATAATATCATATCCTGTTACTAATACATCATTAGGATAATATCTTTCTAACATTTTAGTATCATCAGGCCAACCTAGGGTTGCAAATGGCCATAGAGCACTAGAAAACCAAGTATCTAAAACATCATTATCTTGTACCCAACCTTCTTCCTTAGGTGCTTCCATTCCAACATATACACAATCGCCTTTATACCAAGCTGGTATTTGATGTCCCCACCATAATTGTCTAGAAATACACCAATCATAAGTAATCTCCATCCAATGATTCATAATTTTTTCATATCTTTTAGGAACAAAATTAACTTTTTTATCTTTATCTTTTTGTACTTCAAGTACTCTATTGGCAAGTGATCTCATCTTAACAAACCATTGACGAGATAAATAAGGTTCAACCATTGCATCAGTTCTCTCAGAATGGCCAACAGAATGAGTAATCTCTTCTATTTTTACAAGTAAATCTTGTTCTTTTAAATCCTCAACTATTTTCTTACGACACTCAAACCTATCTAATCCTTGATATGAATAAGCATTTTCATTCATTGTACCATCTTTATTCATTACAACTACTCTTTCCAAATTATGCCTATTACCTACCTCAAAATCATTAGGATCATGTGCAGGAGTTATTTTAGTAACACCAATTTCTCCCAATTTAATATTTTTTATTCAAGTCAATGCATTAAGTAGAGCATTTATTTTCAACCCACTAAATTTATAATTACTTACAAATTCTGTATTGCCATATAAAGTATTACTGTTTCAAATATACAAATACGAAATAAAAATTTTACTATTTTTTAAAATAAATACCTTTCTAAAAATTTTGCTACTCCATCATTATTATTAGATTCAATTATCAAATCAGCCTGTTTTTTTATATATTCATCAGCATTATCAACACAAACACCTAAATCAGCGACTTTAAACATTGATAAATCATTTTTATCATTTCCTATTGCTATAATATTATTTTTTTGTATATTTAATTCTTTCATTAATGTAACTACAGCATTTCCTTTAGATGAAAACACATTAGAGATACTAAGCCAATATTCACCATAATTAATATTTGGATTGCTTTCATCAGAAATATATAATTCATTGTAATTATTAATAATATATTTTTTTAAATTTGTAATTTTTTCTGGATTTTTGTCAATAAACATACATTGTTTTATATTTGTTTTTTTTATGTCTTCTTTCCATTTTTCTTTATCTAAAATTTTTTGACGCGGATTTCTAATAACCTTTGTAACATAATCAAAATCTTTTGAACTTAAGATCAATCTTACATTTTCTAAATATGCTATATTTAATAAATTTATTATATCTTCTTTTTTTATAAATATATCTTTAATGATATCATTATTGTTTATATCAAATATTTCTGCTCCATTAGATGTTATAATAATCTCATCTGCACCTGATTCGTTAACTATTTCAATTGCTTGATACCGTGGTCTTGCTGTACATATAAAAATTTTATTTCCAATTTCTTTATTCTTTAAAATTGCCTTTTTTGTTCTTAATGTTATTCTACCTAATGAAGTCTTTAAAGTAGAATCACAATCAATAAAAAATACTTTGTTTAACTTTAATTTTTTAATAAGATCTTTTTTTTCTGTGATATATTCTATTTTTAAATCATTACATAATCGAATTAGAATATCAAAATATTTACATTTTTTTGGAATATAAGCAATCATTGGAAATCTTTGATAATGAACAAAATGCTTTTTTAATTTTAACAACTCATTAATATATAAATTATTTTCATTATAATAATAAGAAAATAATTTTTTAGTCTTTTCTACATATTTTTTTGAAAAATCATTTAAGTTATAGCTAAATCTAAAAGGCATCATTTCATAATCCGAATCTAGTATATAATTAAATATAAAATCTTCATCATCTTCTATTATTAGAATTACTTTTTTGCTTTTTAAATTTTGCATCTCATTAAAAACATCATAATCTTCCATAGTAATCTTACTGTTGTTGTTTAATAAATTCTTCAATTGCCATTATCATGTCTGGAGCTATTACTTCATTCATTTTATTATTAGGAATATTGTTTCTTATAACTTCTATTGCATCATTTAAAGATATTTCTTCTAATTTAAAATTACCTTCCTTTTCGTGATCTGTATAATTGATGTTTTCTAAATTTGGTTTTTTATTTGTAATTATTGCATAATAATATATTTCAGCTTTTCGATTTTTGCCTTCTTCAGGCCAATTTTTATTAAGAAAAGTAACTTTCATAAAAGGTTTTGATATTTCTTTTGTGTCTATTTCAATACCTGTTTCTTCTAATATTTCCCTTTTTAAACAATCTTCCAATGTTTCGTTATTTTCTAAATGACCACCTGGAAATTGAAGGATTCTATTTTCATTACCTAATATAATATTACCATTATTAATTATTAATGCTTTTGTTCGAATTACAATTTCAGTAATATCTTCATCTGTTAATAAATCATAATTATATATAATCTCTTTCATTAAATCACGTATAATCAATCTTATAGAAATATTAATCTATTTGATTGATCCCTTTCTATTTATATTTTTTT
>CALVKH010000081.1 GCA_944332575.1 uncultured Bacilli bacterium
CATCATTAATTTGGATACAATTAGCAATGCCAATAGTAATTATTGGAGCAATGTATACATTTGTACTTTTATATGAAGGAATGAATAATGAAATATCATTAAAAGGAGACATTAAGTATTATTTCAATTTAATTTGTCTTTCTATTCTCCTAATTGCAGGTTACTATTTATGTGTAAATTTAATTATGAGTTCTATTACCAGTGGCATTAGTGATGTATTAGATTTATTTAGTTAATTTATTATTCATTTAATTATGAAGCTGCTATAAAAAGTAATTTTTATAACAGCTTTTTATATTGTGAAAGTTATTGCTAGAATTATTTTATAATGATATAATTACTATTGTAAAATAAGGGTGGTAACATGAAAAATAAAAAGGGATTTTCTTTAATTGAGTTATTAGCTGTATTAGTCATAATTGGTTTACTTTTGTTAGTAGTAATTCCTGCAGTTTCTAGATTAATCACTAGTAATGATGAGAAAGACTATAATAATTATTTGACGATTATAGAAGCTGGTGCTACTAGTTATGCTGATTATCAGGTAGATAATTTAGGTGGTAGTAATGATACTGGTTGTGTAGAAGTGACACTGGAAGAGTTAATAGAAGAAGAATACATTAAAGAATTTAATCATAGTGATATCACTTGTAGTGGAAAAGCTAGACTGAATAATAATAAAGGTAATTTAGATGTCAGTATTAATCTTACTTGTGTAAATGATAAAGGTGAAGAGACATTTAAGAAGGAAGAAATCACGGATGGTACTTGTGTAGCTTTTACTCCTCGTGATGATGATGGATTAAAAAATAAACTTATTTCTAATGGAGTAGGAAGTAGTGGTAATTTTTCACGCCCTACTTCTACATCTGATACTTATATAAAAGGTTCTAACCCTAACAATTATGTTTGGTATTCAGGTAAAATGTGGAGAATAGTAAGTTATAATGATGATTATGTTAAATTAATTTCTACGGATATTATTACATCTATTCCTAGAAATAATAGCGCTAATTTAGCTTATGCTAATAGTACGGTTGATAAGTGGCTTACTAATGTGTTTTTGCCAACATTAAAAGATCATGATAAATTTTTAGTGAATGCTAATTGGGATGTATCACCAACTGGTATACCTAGTAGTGCTCCTAATGGAAATAATGTTATACAAAGAAAAGTTGCTCTTTTAAATAGTTATGATACCTCTAAAATGGGGACCTACCTTGATACTGAATATCAATGGTTAACTTCTAATTATAAACAAGGTAGTAGTTCTACTATAAGGATAGCTACTAGAGGTGGTTCTGGATCTTTAAGTGATAGAGCATATAATTATAGAAGTTATTATGCCATTCGTCCAGCGATTACTATGAAAGTAGATACTTATGTTTTAAGTGGAAGTGGTACAGCTAGTAATCCCTATATATTAGAAGGAAATAGTACTAATATAGCTCCTAATACACTATTAAATACAAGAGTAAGTGGTGAATATTTATATATAAATAATGTTAAGTATAGAATAATCAATGTATCTAATGGGTTAACTAAAGTTATCACGGTAGATAAATTACCAACTATTTCTTATGATAGTAATACCTCAAGATACTCTACTTCATCATTATATAATTATTTAAATAATAGTTGGTATAATAATAGTTTAGGTACAGATAAAAATTTAGTAGAAGTAAATGGTTCTTGGTGTGATAATGTAATAGATTATTTTGAGGAATATAATAGTGGTTGTAGCATTGATTATACAACTGGTAAGGTAGGGCTTCCTACTTTAGGAGATATTTTTAGTGCTAATACAGGAGGAAGTATTGGAAACTTTTGGACTATAAATCCATATGCCAATGATAATAGTACTCCATTAATGAATATAGTTACTACTAGTAGTGTATCTACTGCTAGTATCACTAGTTCTGTTTCTGTAAGACCAGTTATGTATTTAAAAAGTAATGTAGCTATATCTAGCGGTGAAGGAACAGAAGATTCTCCATTTAGATTAAAATTAAATTAGTATTTACAAAATTTTAGATTTGGAATATAATCATATACATAAAAACGGCGATACTGAGGAGTAAATAAGGAATTATTTCATAGAGAATTCGTGGTTGGTGCAAACGATAAATAATTATTATGGAAGGTAGCAGTGGAGTTTGATTTCTGAAATTATAGTAAGTTATCACGTATGTATGCGTTAAATATTTAAGAGTATATCTTTATGAGATATAAAGTAGGGTGGTACCGCGGTTCTTTCGTCCTTATATATTATTATATAAGGACTTTTTTATTGGAGGGATAATATGTTAGATTTTAATTTAATAGATAGTGAATTTAAAAAATATGTATCAAACTTTAATTTTGATGATGAAAAAATTAGTTTAAAGTATTATCATACTTTAGAGGTTGCTAATATTTGTTATGAGGTAGCAGAATCTTTAGGATTAAGTAACGAAGATAAAGATTTAGTGAAGTTAATAGGATATCTTCATGATATTGGTAGGTTTGAACAAGTGGCTACTACAAATAGTTTTAAAGATAAAGAGTTGGATCATGCTAATAATGGAGTTAGGATTTTATTTGACGAAGGACTAATTAGGCGCTTTATTCAAGAGGATAAGTATGATGAAATTATTAAAAAAGCAGTAAGAAATCATAATAAGTATAAGATTTTAGATCCAGTAAATGATCGGGAAGAGTTATTTGCTAATATTATAAGAGATAGTGATAAAATAGATATTTTTCGAGTCCGTACTAAATATTATCATAATGAGATGAAATTAGTTCCAACTCCTAAAATAGTGGAAGAAGTAAAGCAAGGACATTCGATTAATCTTAATGATATTAAAAATAAATCAGATTCTATTTTATGTGTAATGGCTTTTATCTTTGATTTTAATTATAAAGAAAGTTTAAGAGTTTTAAAGAAAAAAGGTTACTATAATGATTTTTTAAATAGTATTGAAGTAAGTGATGAAAATATGGATATATTTAATGAAATAAAAGAACAATTACTAAAGAAATTAGAGGTGTAATTATGTTAGATAAAAAATATGATCATAAAGAAGTAGAAAAGAATAAATATAATACTTGGAAAGAAAAGGGGTATTTTGCCTCAGGTAATGATTTATCTAAAAAACCATTCTGTGTAGTTATTCCACCTCCCAATGTAACGGGGAATTTACATTTAGGCCATGCTTTAAATGGTAGTATTCAAGATGTTATTGTAAGATACAAAAGAATGGATGGTTATGATACACTTTGGTTACCAGGGATGGATCATGCTGCTATTGCAACAGAAGCTAAAGTTGTTAATAGATTAAAGAGAAAAGGTATGGATAAATATGAATTAGGTCGTGAAAAGTTTTTAGATGAATGTTGGGATTGGACTTATGAACATAAAGATAATATTCATAAACAATGGGCTAAGTTAGGTGTTAGTGTCGATTATTCTA
>CALVKH010000082.1 GCA_944332575.1 uncultured Bacilli bacterium
GGTGGAGAAAGTATTACATCAGTAGCAATTGATGTTGGTCTATCTAGTGATGGAATTTTGCACAATTGGATAAAAAAATATAAGGAAAACGGTTATAATATAGTTGAACGAAAGCGAGGTCGGCCAACTATGCCTAAAGTTACCAAAGAAAAGAAATATGAAACGAAAGATGAGAAAATAAAAAGACTTGAAGAAGAAAATTTATATTTAAAAGCTGAGCTTGAATACTCAAAAAAATTGAGAGCCGTTGTTCAAGCAAGGAAGAATCAACAACAGAAGAAAAAGTAAATGTTGTCAGTGAACTTCGGCTAAAATATCCATTAAAGATTCTTCTACAAATAACTGGTCTAGCTAAATCAGTATATTATTATACTTTATCTAAAACAGATAAAGATGATAAAAATAAAGAGATTATAGATAGAATAAAGGAAATATTTATCAATAATAAAGAAAGATATGGTTATCGTAGAATTACCTTAGAATTAAGAAATCAAGGATATAAAGTAAATCATAAGAAGGTATATAGAATAATGGTTAAATTAGGTTTAAAACCTCTAAAAAGGAACAAAAGAAAATACTCTTCTTATAAAGGAACTGTTGGTAAAGTTGCAGATAATATTATTAACAGAGATTTTGAAGCAGATAAACCAAACGAAAAATGGTATACAGATGTTACAGAGTTTAATTTAAGAGGAGAAAAAGTTTATCTTTCACCTATATTAGATGGCTTTAATCAGGAAGTAATATCTTATAATACTTCTAAATCTCCTAATCTAGAACAAATAAATGATATGTTAAATAAAGCATTTGATAGAAATAATAATCTTGATGGATTGATATTTCATTCAGATCAAGGCTGGCAATATCAACATGAGTCTTATCAACAAAGATTAAAGAATAAAGGTATAAAACAAAGTATGTCCAGAAAAGGAAATAGTATGGACAATGGGTTAATGGAAAACTTTTTTGGAATACTAAAAACAGAAATGTTTTATGATCAAGAAGATAAATATGAAACTTTAGATGATTTAATAAATGCAATAGATGACTATATTTATTATTATAATCATGATAGAATTAAAGAAAAATTAAAAGGACTGTCTCCTGTAAATTACAGGTTACAATCCTCTAATTAATACTAATTATTAACTGTCCAACTTTTGGGGTTCAGTTCATTTATATAGTCCCATTTTTTTACATAATTTTTTAACTTTATCGTTAGCAGTATATACTGGCATTTTTTTAGTAGACAAAGCAAAGTCCATATCCTTAAGTCTAAAAATTTCTCCATCTAAATTACAATTCAAATCATATTCAGAATGAATTGTTATTTTATTGCTATATGTTTTATGGACATACGGTGAGTCTTCGTGTTTACCATTAATTAGTTTTAAGAAAAGTCCTGGAATTTTAATTTTACTAACTTGATCAACTAAATATATGTCAAATTTTTCATCATCATATTTGGCATTGGGAGCAATTGCAAATCCTCCACCATAATATTTTCCATTACATATAGCTAACATAGTAATGTTTTGATTAAATTCTTCTTCATCAATATTTATTTTGAGATGAGGGGATTTAAATTGAAATAAAGTATATAAGATACTTGCTTTATAGCGCATTGATTTTGGTATGTGATAATTTTTCATTTTCGCTTGATTATTGGCTATTTCACAATCGATTCCAACCGAAGCAATATTGATAAAATAGTGCTCATTCATTTTACCTAAATCAACATATGTAATTTCATCATCATTATTCATACATTTTATAAAATCATTTCCAGTTCCAGCTGGAATTATACCTAAAATATTATTACTATTACTAACCCCATTAACTACTTCAAATAAAGTTCCATCTCCACCAACACTATAGATAATACATGGTTCTTTTTGGTTATTGTATCTTGCAGCAATATCAATAGCTTCTTTAGGTGCACTAGTATAATACATTTCGTAATTTTCATTATCAGAATCTAATAATACTTTTATTTCTTTAGCAATCTCTATTGACTTACCATCCCCTGATACTGGATTTACAATAAAAATTCTTTTCATAGTTCCCTCTTAAAATATTAATTATTTCGCTTTTATTTCGTTTATATAATTGTTAATATAAGTTGGCCAAGAAGGATCTTGCGCATATTTTTTATGAATACTATATACATCAGTTAAACCTTGTTGATAGTAATTATAAGATAAGTTTTCAAAAAAAGCTTTAATTCCTTCGTCTAGAGTAGAAAAAGAACGATAACTTCCACCACCACAACTAGGATATCCGACTTGTCCACCTATATTATTACATACTCTAGCTAAATAACTACAATTCCATTTGCATCCTGTTTCTTGTAAAACAATAGCTAAACTTAAATATGGATCAACCCCGTATTGAATAGAATAATTAGCAAAAATATTTCCTTTACCGGATAATATACCATACATTGACTTATTTAACTGATTAGCAAGTTGTTCCATCGTCATATTGTCATATACTATTTTTGCTTCTTCTTTTGTTTCTTCAGTTTCTTCTTGTTTTTTTTCTAAAATAATAGGAGCCTGTTTTTTAGCCATTTCTGTTGTTACAATAATAACATCTTTGGTTGCAAAACCATCTTTAATTAACAATATTATACTACTAATGATTATAAATTGAAAAACTATAAATAATAAATTAGTTTGTCTTTTCGATCGACTAACTTTTTTACCTTTCATCATTTCACCTTATCGCTTTTTAAACGCGCGACTTTATAAATATAGCAAATTTTCTTGCTTTAGTCAAATTTATCATAATTTATTGATAGCGTTCATAATACCTAATTTACCATATTCATAAGTTAATGCACCTTGTTGATAAGCAATATATGGACTTCTTAATGGACCATCACAACTTAGTTCTATAGAAGAGCCTTGAGTAAAACTTCCAGAAGCCATAATAACTTTATCTTCATATCCAGGCATATCTGAGGGATATGGTGTGACAAAAGAGTCGATTGGTGATGCTTCTTGAATTCCTTGACAGTATTTAATTAATTTATCTTTGTCGTTAAAAATAATATTTTGTACTATATCTGCGCGATTCTCATTATATTTAGGTTCGACATTATAACCTAACTTTTCTAGCATATAACTTGATAGAACAGCTGTTTTAAGACTACTAGCTACAACTTGGGGAGCCATAAATAATCCTTGTAATAACATTTTATTAATACCAAGAGTAGGACCAACTTCTCTTCCTT
>CALVKH010000083.1 GCA_944332575.1 uncultured Bacilli bacterium
AAAATTTATAAATTACAAGAAACTGTGAATTCTATTTGATTATTCATTTGTTGCACTTGACTTTTTAATTAAGAACTTCAAAAAACAAAAACAAGTGTTTGACATAAACAAACGTTTGCGATATAATTTAATTATGGAGGTCTAATATGGAAAAGTTAACTAAAAGACAAGCTGATATTTTAAAAGCTTTGAAAAAATTTATAGCCAATCATGGTTATCCACCAACAGTAAGAGAAATTGGTAAAATGTTAAATCTTAATTCTCCTGCCACTACGCATTTTCATTTAAACAAGCTAGAAGAAAAAGGATATATTAAGAAAAATGAATCTAAAAATAGAGCTTTAGAGTTATTAGTTCCTAATGAATATTTAGAAAAAGAGGATGCTACTACTAGTATTGCACTATTAGGACAAATAACTGCAGGTAACCCTATTGAAGCTATCGAAACACCTAATGAATATTTTCCTATACCTAGTAACTTACTCCCAGCCAAAAAAGAAGTTTTTGCTCTACATGTTCAAGGTAGTTCCATGATTAATAAAGGAATACTAAATAATGATATTGTTATTATCGAAAGAAATAATACGGCTAATAACGGTGACATAGTAGCGGCAATGACTGATGAAAATGAAGTAACTCTAAAAACATTTTATAAAGAAAGCGATCATTTTAGATTACAACCAGAAAATGATACTATGGAACCAATTATATTAGATAGTGTCACTATACTAGGTAAAGCTATTGGTTTATATCGTAAATTTTAAGCGAATTAGTTCGCTTTTTTTATTTTATAATATCTCTAATAACATAACTAGTAATGATGAATCCAGCAGTAGATGGTACAAAACTATTAGAAGATACCACATTGCCTACTTTTTTTGGAACTTCTAAGGAACAAAGGACTGGTATTTTTTTGTTTATTTTATTGTCTTTTGCCCATTTGCGTAAAATTCTAGCAATGGGATCATTATTAGTTTTTCTAAGATCCATTATTTCTAATTTAGTAGGATCCATTCGATTACCCGTTCCCATGGAACTGATAAATTTAATATTATTAGCTATAGAATAACTAATAATACCTTTTTTAGTATTGATACTATCACAAGCATCAATAATATAATCTATTTTATGCCTATCAAAAATAGTATTAATATTTTCATTATTTAAGAAAGTATCATATTTTATAATATTCATATTAGGATTAATATCTAAAAGCATCTTTTCTAAAACATCAACTTTCTTTAATCCAATAGTTGAGTGATATGCTATGATTTGTCTATTAATATTTGTAATATCCACTTTATCAAAATCAATAATAATAATATTTTTTATACCACTACGAGCAAGACTAGTAGCAGCATATCCTCCAACGCCACCTACTCCAACTATTAACACAGTTTTATCCTCTATTTTATTTAAATTATCAGATCCTATTAATAATTCTAATCGATCAAACATAATTTCACCTCATAAAAAAACGTCCAGAAGATAGATCTGTTGGCGATAAAAACCCGCTCTTTGCAGGTGGGTGTCCATACCTATCCTTTAGGATCCCT
Source organism: uncultured Bacilli bacterium (assembly GCA_944332575.1). Classification (GTDB taxonomy): domain Bacteria; phylum Bacillota_I; class Bacilli_A; order RF39; family UBA660; genus RGIG3091. Next base: position 1,557 of record CALVKH010000083.1, read on the forward strand.
AATTAAAGGTCTTCAACACCAGATAGAGCTCCGAACTCCCTTATTATCACTTAGTCGGTTTTATATTAAACATTTCAAATCTTCTAGACAATTATATTATATCATATATAGTTTAAATTATACAACTATTTTAAATTATTAAGTAGTTTTAATCACGTAGGGATTTGAACTAGTTCCATCTCCACCCTCGATTACTTCTACATCAGATTTTAAATTGATGACCGGGTGAGCCCCGTTACTGTTGTGCACGTTATTGTTGTTCAAGTTCCCGTCCGAATTAACGTTCCACTCATTAGCATTCGACCCGTTGAAGTTCCTAGGGGACATTTTATAGCATTACCCTATATTTACTTTGACCTAACTTCCCGCCAGTGGCAAAGGGTTTTGCCACTGGTTTTGTCAGATTCTAGATGTTTTATTTTAACTTACTTTTATGATATACTCATTCCCTATAGTTCCATCTCCGCCTGTTATCTCTATTCCAGATTTCAGATTGATGGCCGGGCGAGACCCACGACTGTCGTACACGAGGCTGCCCGTCAAGGACCCGCGCGCAAAGACGACCCACCCAAGAGCATCCGACCCGTTGAAGAACCTAGGGGACATTGTCCAATAAGAAGATCCTGTATATAAATAGTAACTAGTATTTGATGTTCCATCTACTCCTCCAGCATATGCTACTTCATCGGCTGTTATTAATCCTATTGGATAATCTAATGCTTTATTTCCTTTTGTACTACTACTTGTTGTATATAAATCATTACTTTGTGGACACGCAAACTGTGGTGTTTTATTATTAATCAATCTATTGTATACTCCATAATATGTTGCGTTGACTCCAATACCTGTCCCACTAGATAAACTTCTATCCCCACAAAATCCTGAGTCTGCTAAATATGTTGCATAATTATCTAGTAAATTTTCTTCATACCATTCGTCTATCACTGTTTTTATTGTACTATCATTGGTATTAGCATGCGTTGCAGAATAACTACTACTTCCTGCCGTTCCATACATATATCCTACATATGCATTATCATTCCATTCTTCATTAAATTTACTACTTCCTATTGTGGCTGCACTCCCTGTTGCATCAGGCGTTGTTCCTTGATAGATAAGCCTAATAGAGCCATCTTCATTGATTCTTATTATCCTCCAATAAAATCCTGCAAAACTTACATAGTTGTTATTTACTGCTCCTCTAAAATAATAGGTTGTCTTATTATCTTCTGTATTTGTACTTGTATAATATAATCCTTGTCCATTGGTTGCACTACTTATCTGACTAAAGTCTATACTTGCATCACTTTGTTCTATATTGTCTCTTAATATTGCATTTACTAATGTTGGTCTTCCTGTATCTTCATTATCTATATTAGGATCGCTTGGTGTTAATACTTGCCCATCATCTTGAATACAACTGATATTCATGATTAATTCTTTTGTTGTATCACTTGGTATAGAAGTTGCCTCTCTATCAAATTCTACTATGATTTTAAATGTCTTACTTGCACTTGATGCTAATCTTTCTTGATTCTGTATTCCTTCTATTGTGTATATGATTACGTAACTTCCCGTTGTTTTTATATTTACTTCATTGATTATCGCATCTAT
>CALVKH010000084.1 GCA_944332575.1 uncultured Bacilli bacterium
AAGAAAATTTATTAGCAAATTATTCAACCTACTTAGCAGATTCTGGATTTTGTGGGGATAGAAGTATAGCTAGCACAGCTGGATTGTGGTATTCAACTGATACAGCTTTAGGATATGGTACTAATTATACATTTTATGGAGTATATAATAGAATGTATGTTAATAAAATGCCACAGTTTAGTTGCCCGCAAAACAATGATTTATACACAACCAGTAGTAGTAAAGGTAATAAGTCATTAGACTATCCAATAGGATTAATAGCTGCCGATGAAGTTGCATATGCTGGTGGCTTTAACATGAATACTAATTATTATCTATATACAGGGGATACCTTTTGGACAATATCTCCTGGTTTTCACGACAGTAATTCTATTTGGATGTGGGTTGTTTTTTCAACAGATGGTTTTTTCGATTATAGTGCTTCAATATCTAGTGAATCTAGTATTCGTCCAGTTATCAATTTAAAATCAACTGTAGAAATATCTAGTGGAAATGGTACTAGTTCTAATCCATATGTTATTTCATAGAATATCTTTTTAGATATTCTTTTCTTTTATATAATTGTTTATTGTGATAAAATAGAAATATCTTTAAAGGTAGTGATTATATGGAATTTTTAAAAGAGATAAAAGAAGATACTATACTTATAATTCCTAATAATTTAAAAGAAAAAGTATTAAAGTATATGGATTCTTTAGATAGATTAGTGAGTGTAAAAATATTTAGTTTAGAGGAAGTCAAAAAGAAATTATATTTTGATTATGATATCAATGCAATCTTATACTTGATGGATAAATATCATTATAAGTATGAAGTAAGTAAAGTGTTACTTGATAATATGTATTATGTAAGTGATGAGAGATATTCTAGTAATAAATTAAATCATTTAGTAACTTTAAAACAAGAATTAAAATCTTCTTCACTATTAAAAGAAGACCCTTTATTCTTTGATTTTATCAATAATAAAAAAATAATTGTATATGGGTATGATTACATAGATAAATTTCATAAGAAAATGTTATCTAAGTTTAATAATGTTACAGTTATTGATAAATATCATGATTATCAAAAAGAATTACATGTTTTTTCATTAGATACTATTTTTGATGAAGTTAATTTTGTTTTAGATAAAATATCTCATTTATTAGAAAACAAAGTAGATATCAACAAAATAAAAATAACTAATATTGATAGTAGTTATTATCATGCTTTTTTAACTTTATCTAGACTTTATAATATTCCAATAAAATTAACGATGGATGAATCTATTTTTTCAACTATGTGTTGTACTAAATTTATAGATATTTTAAATAATAGTTCTACTTTGGAAGAGGTAATAGAAAAATTTAATCATATAGTAATCAATGACGATAATATTGAGGTATATAATAAAATCATTAATATTTGTAATAAATATACTGATTCTAATTTTAATTTTTCAAGTATTAGAGAAGCAATAATATATGATTTAAAAAATACTAAGACCTCTAATAATGATTTAGAAAATTATGTCGATGTAGTACCTTTTAATAATAACGTTTTTGCAAGTGATGAATATGTCTTCTTAATGAATTTTAATCAAGGTAGTGCTCCTGCAATTAATAAAGATGAAGATTTTATCAGTGACAATTTAAAAGAAGAAGTAAATCTTGACTTAACTAATATTAAAAACACTTTGACAAAAGAATCATTTATTAAAAATATTAGAAGTATTAACAATTTAACTATTACTTATAAATTAAAAAGTATGAAAGAAGAATTTTATCCATCTAATTTAATCAAAGAGTTAAATATGCAAGAAGAAAAAGGGGAAATAAACACTACTTATTCTAAAGATTATAGTGAAATTATTTTAGGAAAGATGTTAGATGATTTAATAAAATATGATAGTAAAGATAATAAATTAGATCTTTATTATCATAGCCTTAATATCCCTTATATGAAGTATAGTAATAAATTTACTGGTATTACGAAAGAATCACTTTTAAATAAAATCTCTTCTAAATTACTTTTATCTTATTCAACGATAGATAATTATTATCGTTGTGCTTTTCGATATTATATTGCTAATATTTTAAAATTAGATAAATATGAAGAGACATTTAAAACTTTTGTTGGTAATTTATTTCATTACCTTTTATCTAAATGTTTTGATGATGATTTTGATTTTAATAATGAATGGGAAACTTATATTAAAACTAAAGAGTTATTAGTAAATGAAAAGTTTTTCTTAGTGAAATTAAAAGAAGAATTAAAGCTAATCATGGAAGAAGTAAAAAGATTACATAAGAGTACAGGACTTACTGATTATATGTTAGAGAAAAAAATATATATTGATAAAAGTAAGAATATTCCAATTACTTTTATGGGAATCGTTGATAAAATGATGTACAAAAGTATTGATGGTAAAGATTTAATTGCTATTATTGATTATAAGACAGGAAACCCTGATACTAATTTATTTAATACCATCTACGGAATTGATATGCAATTACCAGTATATTTATATCTAGTCAAATATAGTAATTTATTTAGTAATCCTACTTTTGCTGGTTTCTATCTACAAAAAATACTTCATGGAGAAATTAATAGAAGTAATAATAAAACTTATTTAGAACAAAAAATAGATAATTTAAAATTAGTGGGATATAGCACTACTGATGAGGGTAATTTAGCAAGATTTGATCCAACATATGAAAACAGTGAATTTATTAAAAGTATGAAGATATCTAGTAAAGGATTTTATAGTTATGCAAAAGTTATTGAAGATGAAAAAATTGAAATGTTAATCTCTTTAGTAAATACTAAAATTGACGAAGCGATTAATGATATTTTAAATGCTAAGTTTGATATTAATCCTAAACGAATAGGACAAAAAAATGTCGGATGTAGCTTCTGTAAATTTAAAGATATTTGTTATATGAGGGAAGAAGATATTATAAATTTAAAAGAATATAAAGATTTTAGTTTTTTAGGGGGTGATATTAATGCCTAGATGGACCAAGGAACAACAAGAAGCAATTGACAAAGAGGGTAGTAATATCATAGTTTCTGCTGGAGCGGGAAGTGGTAAGACTGCTGTTTTATCAGAACGTGTTTTAAGAAAATTAAAAGATGGTGTTAATGTTAATGAATTGTTGATCTTAACTTTTA
>CALVKH010000085.1 GCA_944332575.1 uncultured Bacilli bacterium
AAATTTATAAATTACAAGAAACTGTGAATTCTATTTGATTATTCATTTGTTGCACTTGACTTTTTAATTAAGAATTTTTTTATAAAAAAGTTGTTTTAATACTTGACAAATTATACTATAATCTTCTTAAGGGTGATATTATGGATCAAGATTTCAGTGATATTACATCTAAAGATATAGTCAAGAAAAAAAGTATATTAAAAATAATTTTTAATATTATTTTCTCTATCATTATATTGTTTGCTATTTTTAGTATTATTATTACTATTATTAATATCAAAAAAATATCCAATAATGAAAAAGGATATTTTATACATCATACTACAGTACAACAAGAAAATAACTACACTATAACTACTTCATACTATTTATGTTACAAAATAGTAAAAATTGATAATAAATCAGATAGTAATACTTACTTTAGATTTTGGTTTATGGAAGATATAGATTACTAATTATCTAGCCTCAACTATTAATTTAATAGCTGTTCTCTCCTCACCATCGATAACTATATCAGTAAAAGCTGGGATACACACTAAATTTTTTCCTGAAGGTGCTACAAAACCTCTTGCAATAGCTATCGCTTTAATAGCCTGATTTAATGCTCCTGCTCCTATTGCTTGAATTTCGACACTACCTTTTTCCCTAAAAACGTTAGCTAGTGCTCCTGCTACTGAATTAGGATTAGATTTAGTTGAAACTTTAAGTGTTTCCATAATTATTAATTCCTCTCTTTCTATATATTAAACTATATGTAGCAATCTACATTTATAGAATAGAAAAAGAAAAGTATTTTTTTACTTTTCTTTTTTTTCTTCGCTTAAACTTTTTCGCATTAAATTACCAATAACTTCTTCTAATTTATTATTAGCCTCTTCTAAAGACATATCACCAACTTCAAAGGGTTTACCAAATCTGATTGTTAAATTCTTACTTCTAAATTTATAATCCCCTGTGATACCGAAAGGTACTATCTTAGCATTGGTCTTTTTAGCCATCGAAACAGTACCAAATTTAAAAGGTAACAAAAATTTATCAGTTTTATTTCTAGTACCCTCTGGAAAAATTCCAATGGCACCATTATTTTCTAAATGCTCAATGGCCTTTTCTTTAGCGTTTGTATCTTTAATACTTCTATTTACTGGTATACAACCAACAAACTTAAAGAACCAAGCAAAAGGTCCATCAAAATATTCTTTTTTGGCCATATATCTTAAAAATCTTTTCGTAGAAATTATCGCTAAACATTGATCATATAAATGTTTATGATTACCGCATACAATAATAGCCCCATCTTTAGGAATATTCTCTTTACCTATCAATGTTGGGTGATAATAAATTTTAAAAATTGGTCCTAATATTGCTTTTGCCAACCTATAACCAAAAGGAATTTTATCTTTACTCATAAAGATCATCACCTCTTATTTTCTTTCTCCAATTCACGATAATTTACTTTACCAAGCAAAGTTTTAGGTAATGCTTCACGATATTCATATTCATATGGAATAGAATATTTAGCTAAATTTTTCTTACAATGCTCTTCAATACTTTTTTTCACACTTCGTTTAGCCTTATATTCATCTTTTAATACAATATATGCTTTCGCTACTTCTACTTTATAAGGATGAGGAATACCTATAACTGTACATTTTAGTACAGCCTCATGTTCTTCAATAACATTTTCTATATGTTGTGGATAAACATTATATCCTGAAGTAATAATCATTCTTTTTAACCTTTGTTTAAAATACAAGATACCATTTTCATCCATACATCCTATATCACCAGTATGAAGCCAAATATTTTTATCTTTATGTTTTTGTAAAACCTCATTAGTTTCTTTTTCATTATTTAAATATCCCATCATAACAGTAGGACCACATACGCACATTTCACCATCTTCCCCAGTTGGCACTTCATCTTGAGTACCAGGATATACTATTTTGAAATAATTACCTGGAAAAGGAATACCAATACTTCCTTCGCGATAGGATGCTCCATGCGAAACAGCAGTTGCAGCTAGGCTTTCAGTCATACCATATCCCTGTAATACTTTAACTTTAGCTCCATGCTCTTCCAAAAATTTATTTATTCTATTAAACATTGATAAAGTTAAAGAGTCTCCACCAGAAACAATATATTTTAGCCAAGACATATCCACATGTTTCATACCTGAGTTACTCATCATAGCTTCATATAAAGTAGGAACGCCAGTTAATACAGATGGTCTATATTTTACTAACAATTCATCCATTTTTTTAGCATTAAACTGTGGAATTAAAATTAATTTCATTCCTAAACATAATGTTAAATGCATGGATACCCCTAATCCAAAACCATGAAAATTAGGCAAAATAACCAAAATAGAATCTCCAGCTTTTAAATCTTTAAATATTACTATCGCTTGTTCAAACAAAGCATTAAAATTATAGTCAGATAATAAAATTCCTTTAGGAATACCAGTAGTACCTCCACTATGTAAAATTACAGAAGGAGTATCTGGATTATATTTAACCTCTACTGTTCCACGATATAAATATCCTTTTAATAGAAATTCATTCCAATAAATATACCTAGTATCATTTCTTGGTTTCTTAATTTTATAACCTTGTGTAACTAGATAACCAAATCCTAATAAAAATGGCATTGAATTTTTAGCAGATACAACAATTGTCTTTTTAACATTAGTATCATCAATAATATTTCTTACTTTTTCATAGCAAATATCTATCATTACAAAAGCCACACTATTTGTTTCTTTTAAATAATGTTTAATTTCCTCTTCGCTTGATAGAGGATGTATCATATTAGCAATTGCTCCAATTTTATTTAAGGCATAAAAACTAATTAGTGCTTCTGGCACATTAGGTAAACATATAGTTACTACATCACCTTCTGTTATACCTAATTGTAAAAATGAGCGAGCACATTTATCAATTAATTGATAAAACTGCTTATAAGTTATATTTTTTCCCATATATTCTAAAGCAACATAATTAGGATTTCTGTTGATTGATTCTTCCAAATTTTGATAAATTGATCTCGCTGGAACTGTTAATTTCAATTCCTCTTTAGTATAATATTTT
>CALVKH010000086.1 GCA_944332575.1 uncultured Bacilli bacterium
GATATGTAAACGAAAAAAAAGCAAATGGCTCAATTTTGCCTAGTTGGATCATACATGCATTATCAAACATATTCGCTTCAATTATAGCAATGTTTTCTATTATATAAATTACAATTTATAGAGTAGATTTATATCTACTTTTTTCTTTGAGTAAAAACGTGATATAATATAATAGATTTATGAGGAAGTGATGAAAATGAATAATAATCCAATTCAATGGTATCCAGGCCATATGGAAAAAGCTCGTCGTGAAATAAAAGAGAAACTTAGTTTAATTGATATAGTTTATGAAGTAATAGATAGTAGAATGCCTATTAGTTCTAAAATAAAAGATATTGATAATCTAATAAAAAATATTCCTAGAATTCTTATAATGAGTAAGTATGATATGTGTGATAAGAGTGAAACTGATAAATTTATTGCACATTATGAACAAGAAGGGTATATAGTTATTCCCACTAGTTTAAATGATAAGAATGATGTTAAAGTTATTCTTAATAAAAGTAGTGAATTAATGAAAAAAATTAATGAAGATCGTAAAAAGAAAGGAATGAAACCAAGAGCTATGAGAGCTCTAGTAATAGGAGTTCCTAATGTTGGTAAAAGTACTTTGATAAATAAATTAGTAGGTAAGAAAAAGGCTGCCACTGGTAATAAACCTGGAATTACGAAGGCTTTAGGGTGGATTAGAATCAATGATAATCTAGAGCTTCTAGATACACCGGGAATTTTATGGCCTAAAATCGAAAGCGATATAGAAGGATATCATTTAGCGGGATTGTCTTCAATTAAAGAAGAAATTGTAAATAAAGAAGACTTAGCTATTTATTTGCTTAAAAGAATGTACGAATTATATCCAGAGAATTTAAAAGAAAGATATGGAATTGATAAAATGGATGATGATGTTATACCTACGTTAGATATCATTGCTAAAAAAAGAGGGGCATTATTAAAAGGGGGACTCTCTGATTATGATAAAGTTTATTTAATTATATTAAGAGACATGAAAGAAGGATATTTAGGAAAAATTACTTTAGATAGAATATAAAAAAATGTTCCGTTATGAACATTTTTTCTTTATTTATTTCTTAATCTTACAAAGTTAATACTTGGGTGATTAAATAATCGAAATGGATAATTACTAGTACCTAGACCACCTGAGACGAATAACTCTGTATCACTAATAGTGTATCTTGCTTCATAATATTTTTTAGCACCTTCCACTTTAACTAAAGCAGGAGCAAATGGAAGACGTACTTGACCGTTGTGAGAGTGTCCTGCAAAAACTAAATCTGGAGTATACTTTTCTAAAATTTGATCAAGATTATCTGGTTCATGCATTAAGCTTATAATAAATATATCTTGATTAGCATTTTCTTGATCAAAATAATAGAAAGCTTTATCTATATCCACGTTCTTTAAAGTGCTACTACCAATACCAGTAATTAATATTGGAGTATATCCTTCGTTATAAATTAAATCATAACTATTTTCTAAAACAATGAAATCCGTATCTTTCATAATAGCATCAAAATTATTTTTATCATGATTACCTTGAACCGCATATTTTCCTAATTTTGCTTTCATATTGTTTAATAACTCTTTTAAAGTCTCTTTGTCTTCCTCTGTTATTTGATAATTTTTATCTACTAAGTCACCGGTAAAAACAATAATATCAGGTTTAATTTCATTCATTTTATCAACTATTTGACTTAACTTTTTAGCTTTAATTGTACTACCATAATGAAGATCGGAAAAATGTACAATTTTTAAACCATGGAAATTTTCTGGAAGATTAGAATATGTTAGTGATTCTTCCTTAACTACTAATCCAAAATTTCCAACATATCTTAATGTTATAAATGCTAATGATATTAAAATAGCAATTACTAATAATACTTTCAAAGTAACAATAATCATTTTGTTCCTCTTTTCTTTTTGTTCCTCTTTAATAATTTTTTTTCTTTGGCTTTTATTTTTCTCAGTTCTACTTAACATATAATAGCACCTGCCAATAATAAGGTTGATACAACATTTAAGGTATTGTGCATTATATGCATTGTTATTGGTACTAAAATATTATTCGTTTTATAGTACATATATGCAAAAGCTACTCCCATACTGCAATATGGAATTAAATATAGGTAATCAACAAAAGAATTAATAGGACTTAAAAACACATGTAACCCTCCAAAAATAACCCCGGATGTAAATAAATAAACCCATTTGTTTTCAAAAATATCTCTAAAAGCTTTTCTATATACTAATTCTTCAATAATAGGAGATATAATAGCCACTGATAATAATGCTAATAAAGGGAAACTATTTACTATTACTCTTATGGATTCCTCATTAGTAGAAGTCCCACTTTGATTAAATAGAGAAATAAGAAAATTACTAAAAGCCATAATCATTAATCCTAAAAACCAATAATTAAATCCTATTCCTAATGGAGCACCTTTTTTCTCTTTTAACTCCTTTATCCCTTTAATAATATCTTTTCGATACATTAAAACTAAAATAATTACAATTATAGTATTACTAAAAATTGTTAAACAGGTTTGTGTAAAATCACTTGCATTTGCATAATCTATTTGAAAAATATATATTGGAATTAATTGGAGTAGTGATCCAAAAAAGAACAAACCTAATGATACAAAAAATTTAATATATTTTGTTATTGCTTTCATAAATCCTCCTTGCAATTATCTATTTTAATTGTAAAGCTTTCACTTTGTTGTGTCAACTAAACAAAAAGGTTTTAATTAACAAAATTAATAATATGTAAAATAGTTTTATTTTATTATAAAATTGAGTATAATTAATATATAGTTTTATTAGAAACGAATGAAAAATGAATTAATTTAAACATAAATTAATAAATTGTTATGGAGGGACTATGAAATATTATTGTATAGGAATAAAAGGAGCTGGAATGAGTACTTTAGCAAATATTT
>CALVKH010000087.1 GCA_944332575.1 uncultured Bacilli bacterium
CAAATTTAAAGACTATTTTATGTTAGAGGGTATAATACCTCTAATTTTTATTTTATAAAAAACTGTCCAGAGCTAAGAAAATTTTAACAATTTTATATTTCTTTTTTTAAAACTCGTCTTTTAGCTTTTTTATCATTGCTTATTGATACAAGTATTTGTTGTATATCATCTGACGAAATATTAATGTTTTTATTATATAACTTCTCAATCATATTCATAAACATATCTACATACATATAATTTTTTATAATAGGAGTTATAGATTTTTTTAAATCAAAAAAGCAAATATTAGTATCTTTATTCATATTAACATAAACACCACAATACTCTTCATCAGGATAGCAACCTTCATGGTCAACTTCTGTTTTAAAACAAACTTTATTAGTGTCATCATTAATAATCAAGTTATGATAACCATATAATTCGCTCCATTGACTAGAACGACTCCAATCTTCTTCATATTCTTGTGTTGCTGTTATGTTATCTTCATAATGGTTAATAACATATGTTAAAGAATTATAAATTAATTTTCTATCTATCATACAAGATTTTTCAAATTCTAATCTTTTTTTATAGAGTAATCTTTCTTCAATTTTTCTTGCTATTTCTTCTTTTCTTTGATGTTGTAATTCTTTTGTGATTAATAAAAATTCTTGCAATATAATTTCTAAATCCTCATTTGTGATTTTATAAAGAGAGTTGTTAGATCTTTTGTCATATAAAAAATCTATGAAATATTGAATATAAGAAGTATTTATTTCTTCTGGTACTTTACTAAAATCATAAGTAGATATAAAAGCTGATGGTGGTAAAAAAGTTAATGTTGTTTTTTCTTTTTTACAAAAAATATCATTGTTCTTTATTTTTTCTAATTTATAATTTGGATAAACTCGTGGAAAATCCTTTTCATCAATTTTGGGTTGTACTAAATAATCATAATTACCAAACCAAGAATTATTTTTTACACATTGATATAATATTCCTTCAAATTCAGACATTAGTTTAGCAATTGTATCTCCAATTAATTTTGAATCAAATGTAGATAATTCATTTATTTTATTATTAAGTTCAAATTCTTGTTGTCTTTTCTCTTTAAGAAGTTTTACTTCACTTAACTCATCTATCCTTTTTTGTAAGTCAACAATCTGTTGTTTTTTTTGTTTCAAATCTTCAATATCCTTAATTAATATCCTATTCATAATATCAGCTCCTTACTTGAATTATACATGAATTTATGATATAAATATAATATATATTTTTTATATTAAATATAAGAGGTGTTTATATCATGAATGTTAATATGGAATTATACAAAATATTTTATATAGTTGCAAAAAATGGCAGTATTTCTGCTGCTGCAAATATTTTATTTATTTCTCAACCAGCAATTACATTTCAAATAAAAAAACTAGAAGAGCAATTAGGTGTTAGTTTATTTACTAGAACAAAACATGGTGTAATATTAACTGAAGAAGGTAAGACATTATTCAATTATGTAAAAACTGGAATGGAAAATATTATTAATGGGGAAAATGCAATAACAAATCTTAAAAACTTAGACAGTGGAACAATCAGAATTGGAGTATCAACTACAATTTGCAGATATATTTTAATGCCACATTTAGAAAAATTCCATGAAAAATATCCTAAAATATATATTCAAATAAATAATAATCTTTCAAATAATTTATTGAAGGAGTTAAGAAATGGTAATTTAGATATTTTAATAATGTTTTCACCTGAAAACGATAACAAAGATTTAATTATAAAACCAATCACTGATGTACAAGATATATTTGTTGGAAATAAAAAATATTATGATTTAACAAAAGGAAAATTAAATATCAAAAATTTAGAATCTTATCCACTAATTTTACCGAGTTCTTCAAATAGTAGGATACATTTAAATAAATTTTTTAAAGAAAATAAGTGTGATATAAATCCAAAACTAGAAGTCGTTAGTTATAATTTGATTATAGATTTAATTAAAGCTGGATTTGGGATCGGATATGCTACTAAAGAATTTATATTAGATGAATTAAATAATAAATCTTTATATGAAATAAAAATTGACAATAATATTCCAAAAAGAACTATTGTAATCGCAACAATTGATAAAAAAGAACCAAATTATAGTTCTAAAAAACTTATTGAAATGATTACTAACAAATCATAATTTTTTAATAATTAATTATGATATTATATAGAATTTAAAAGGGCAAGTCCTTTTACACACGTTAATTGATTATGTCAATTTGCAAGTGTGTTTCTAAATTATCAAAAATTTAGTATATTTCTAAATTATCAAAAATTTAGTATATTTCTAAATTATCAAAAATTTAGTATAAACAAAGAATACGACTAATCAAAGTAGTCGTATTCTTTTTCTAATGTTTCTTCTTTTATAAAATCATTTACTTCTATTTCTTTATCAGTATCTTTAGAAATATCTATTAAATCATAAGAGTTATATAATTCTTTTTCATAACATTCTTTTAAGATATTAACAGTTTTATTTTTATCAACCTCATTTTTAGAAAGTAGAATTCTTCTAAAAAACTCTTTTAACATTTCTAGTATATTCTTAATAAAGTCAATTAAGTTATTATTATTTTGTTCTAACTTTTCACAGTCTTCTTCTAAATTATCTATTACTTTTTGTGAATAATTATATTCTTTTTCTAACTCTTTATAATTAAAAATATAGTCATCTAAATCATTAAAAAAGTTTTGATATATTACTT
>CALVKH010000088.1 GCA_944332575.1 uncultured Bacilli bacterium
CCAGCCAGAGCAAGAGACAAAGCGCGATTCATTTTCATTGTAAAAACCTCCTTTAGGTTGTTGACAATTATAAGCCTGTGCCCTGTAAATTGTCAACCGTCGTTTTGACCAACCGCAGGAGGGAAATATGTCCAAATTATGAACATAAATCACAATGTCCGTCCTCAGAGGAAACCGCCGTCCACCCCAATGACCTGTCCGGTGAGGAAGGACGCCTCCGGGGAGGCCAGAAAGAGGAGGGTGTTGGCCACGTCCTCCGGGGTGCCCAGCCGGCCCAGCGGGGTCTCCTCGGCCAGTTCGCCCAGGGCCTCGGGGCCCAGATGGGCGTTCATCCTGGTGTCGATGACCCCCGGCGCCACGCAGTTTACGGTAATGCCGGAGGGCCCCAGCTCCTTGGCCAGAGCCTGGGTAAGGCCGATGACGCCGGCCTTTGCGGCGGAATAGGCCGCCTCGCAGGAGGCCCCGGAACGGCCCCACATGGAGGAGACGGTGAGGATACGTCCCTGCTTCCGGGACACCATGTGACGGTACACCGCCCGGCAGCAGTAGAAGACGCCGTCCAGGTCGGCCCCCATCAGTGTCCGCCACTCCCGGTCGCTCATGTCGCACAGAAGACCGGTCCAGGAGAGGCCGGCATTACATATCAGAATGTCAAGTTGACAAAAATTATCCAACACATTGTCAACCATTGCCCGGACCTGCTCCGGGTCGGAGACGTCGGCCCGGACAGCCATGGCGGTATGCCCGGCGGCGGTGAGCTCGGCGGTGAGGGCCAGGGCTTCCGCTTCGGAGGTGTGGTAGTGGACGGCTACGGCGTAGCCTGCGGCGGCGAAGGCCCGGGCGGCGGCAGCGCCGATGCCCCGGCTGGCGCCGGTGATGAGGACGGTCTTTTGTTCCATAAGAGCCTCCTTAGATCGCGGCGGTGGGCCGCCGCTGGTATGTCCATTGTACCGGGCCGCCGGAAAAAATGCAACGGCCATGGGGTCTCTGGTGTATACGGTGTCGAACGGCATAGAAAAGGAGCGGCCCCGGCGACGTGTCGCCGGGGCCGCTCTTTGCATTGCTATCAGTTCTGCGCCATCTCACAAAAGCGCATGAGGATGGTGGCCACCTGAGCCCGGGTGGCCGAGCCGCCGGGGGCCAGGGTGCCGGCGCCGACGCCGGTGATGAGCCCCCGGTCTACCGCCCAGCCCATGGACGCGGCGGCGTAGGGAGAGATCCGGCCGGCGTCGGCATAGCCGCTCAGGTCGGCCTGACCGGCGGTGCTCTGCCCGGCGAAACCGGCGTAGCGATACAGGATGGCGGCCATCTGCTCCCGGGTGATGGGGTCGTTGGGGCCGAAGCGGCCGTCGCCGTAGCCGGTGACGATGCCGTTGGCGCTGGCCCAGGCCACGCCGCTCGCGAACCAGTCACCGCTGGCCACGTCCGTGAAGGCGCTGCCGCCGTTAACGGCGGGGCTGCCCGCCAGACGGTACAGAATGGTGACCAGCATGGCCCGGTTGGTGGTGAGGTCCGGGGAGAACTGGTTCTGGGCAGTGCCGCTCATGAGACCCTGCCGGTAGACGTAGGCCACCGCCTGGGCGTACCAGGCATCGGATGCCACGTCGGCGAAGGGCAGAGGCGCCTCCCCCTCCCCTTCTGCCTGGCTTTTCGGGGTGAAGACGGCGGAGACGGTGACCTTGGCAGCGGGCATGGTAAAGGTGTAGGTCCCATCCTTCTGCCTGGTGAGGGAGAGGGACTTGCCGGCGGAGGTGACGGCGGTCACCTGCTGGAGCACATAGCCCTCGTCGGGCACGGCGGTGAGGGTGATGGTCCTGCCGCTGGCCGCCTGGGAGCGGCTGGCGGTGAGGGTGCCGCCTGTGGGGTGGGTCACCTGGATGGACCACAGGTCCTCCCTGTCGCTGCCGGAGCTGCCGCTGGTCTGGCCGCCGGAGCTGCCGCCGTCGGAAGTACCGGCGTCCAGCTCCCCGCTGTCGCTCCCAAGCAGCTTGCTGTCGGAAAAGCCGGTCACGGTAAAGGCGGTGCCGGTGGTGGAGAGGGTGCCCAGGGTGAGGCTGCCATTGTCGGTGAGGGTCCCGGTGCGGAGGGTGACGTAGACCGTGACCCGGTCCCCCTCCTGCTGGAAGGCGGCGTGGACGCCGGGCAGGGCGGCCAGGGAGCCGTCCAGAACGAAATCATAGCTGGGGCCGGACTGGGAGAGGGTGAAGGTGGCCTGGAGGCTCTGGCAGTCCTCGGGCACGCCGGTGAAGCCCACCGCCTGGCTGGTGGCCTCCTGGCCGGAGGTCACCAGAGCCAGTCCGCCGGAGGCGGCAGCCGCCCAGGGGGTGAGGGCGGCTGCCGTCATGGCCAGGACCAGCAGGATGGAGAGGAAGGAAGTTCTGCGGGGCATGTTATGTGTCCTCCTGACTGTTGTCGCTCTTGAGCTCGATGAGGGGCAGGGAGCCCGGGTCCTGGGCGGTGCCTTCCCCGCCGTCGGGGAAGGGCAGCCACAGGGTGCAGCTGGTGAGCCGCTTGCTGCTGGTGTCGCCGGGCACGTCGGTGCGGTAGAAGTTGATGCGGATCTCCAGGGGGTAGTCGTCGGTGACGCCGCTCTGGGCGTTGAGGGCCTGTTCGGCCTCCAGATTGGGCAGGAAGAGGAGGAAACCGTCGCTGGTGTCGCTGACCGCCCCGTCGGCGGGGGTCTCGGCCAGGAGCAGGCCGTAGCCGTTCATGGGCCGGGTGATGGCGGTGAGGCTACCGGCCTCGGCGGTGGTGTTGTAGACCGCCTCCACCTCCACGTAGTTGTAGCGGGGGTCGCCCCGGTAGGTGCCCAGGATGACCAGGGTGCCGGCCTCGATGACCTCGCCGTCGTTGTAGTGGTAGTCGTCGGACAGGATGCCCACGGCGGCGCCGTCGTAGAAGTCCACCCGGTCGCCGGGGTAGTCCAGCAGCTCCACACTGGCCTCCTCCGGGATGCCGGTGAGCTCCAGCACGGCGGCGTCGTAGGTCCAGATGCGGGTGTCGTCCTCGGAAGCGCCCGGCTTCTGGAAGTAGGCCGCCTGGCCGTCGGACAGGGCGCCCACCTTGACGTCGGTCCACTCCTCCGCCTCGGCGTCGGCCTTCACCCGCACGGCGTAATGGCCGCTGAGGTCGGCGCCGGTGACCTTGATGCCGGTGACGGTGACGGCGCCGCCCTTCATGGTGATGGTGACGGTCTCGCCGGAACGCTTCAGGTCGTACAGGGCGGGGTCGATGGTCTTGTCGTAGGCTACCCGGACCTCGTTGGCCTCCGCCTCGCTCCCCAGGTTGCCCAGCTTGTCCACGGGCACCACAGAGTAGGTGTAGGTCAGGTTGTTGGCGGCACCCAGGTCATCCACATAGGTGGTGCTGGTGGTGAAGCCGATGGCCGTGCCGTTCCGGCGGATCTCGTAGCCCAGAATGTGGGCACTGTCGTTGTGGTCGATGGTCAGGGTCACCTCAGAGCCGTCCACAGAGGCGGTGAGGTCGGCCTCGCCGTGGGCGGCGGCGCCGTCCTCCAGCCGGTGGTTCCGGGAGGCGTCATTCAGG
>CALVKH010000089.1 GCA_944332575.1 uncultured Bacilli bacterium
CTCCCCGCCACGGTGCCTGGTGCCTTCCTCTGCCTGATCGCCGTCATGTGGGGCTACTTTCTGGCCATGCGGGCCAGCCGCCGGGTGGGCTTTGAGATGGAGACCATCGCCTTCTTCCTCTCCACCCTCTCCCTGGCCGTCACAGCCTCCTCCGCCCCCTCCGCCCTCTTCAAGCAGCTTCTGGCCCTGCTGCTGGGGCTGGTACTCTTCGTGGTGCTGGGGCTTTTCCTCCGGGACCTGGACCGGGTCAAGTCCATCCGCTGGCTCATGGCCGGCGGCGCCATCGGCCTTCTGGGTCTCACCCTGGTGCTGGGCATGCTGGGCCTGAGCCAGGCCAAGCATGGCGCCCTCAACTGGGTCGTCATCGGCCCCCTCTCCTTCCAGCCCTCGGAGCTGGCCAAGATCTGCTACATTTTCGCCGGCTCCGCCACCCTGGAGCGGCTCTTCCGCAAGCGGAACCTGGGCCTCTTCATGGTCCTCACCGCCGTATGTCTGGGCTGCCTGGCCCTGATGAGCGACTTCGGCACCGCCGCCATCTTCTTTATCACCTTCCTGGTCATCGCCTACCTCCGCTCCGGAGACTGGGCCACCCTGGCCCTCATCTGCGGCGGCGCCGTCTTCGGCGTGGTCATCCTCCTCACCTTCAAGCCCTACATCCTCAAACGGTTCGCCACCTGGGGCCATGCCTGGGAGCAGGCCTCCTCCGGCGGCTTTCAGCAGGTGCGCACCATGTCGGCCGCCGCCTCCGGCGGCCTGGTGGGCGTAGGCGCCGGGGAGGGCTGGCTCCACAACGTAGCCGCCGGCGACACCGACCTGGTCTTCGGCATGCTGTGCGAGGAGTGGGGACTCATCATCGCCGCCCTGGCCGTACTGAGCATCGTCACTCTGGCCGTCTTCGCCGTTCGCTCCTGCCGCTCGGGCCGGTCCAGCTTCTACACCATCGCCGCCTGCGCCGCCACCTCCCTGCTGGTCTTCCAGACCTGCCTCAATGTCTTCGGCGCCGTGGACCTGCTCCCCCTCACCGGCGTCACCTTCCCCTTCGTCTCCAACGGCGGCTCCGCCATGCTCTCCTCCTGGGGACTGCTGGCCTTCCTGAAGGCCACAGACACCCGGCAGAACGCCAGCTTCGCCATCCGCCTCCCCTCCCGTCAGGAGAAGGAGTCCGTTTACTTTCCCAGTGAGGACAGCAAGGAGGTGAGCGGCGATGCGTAAGATCGAACGGCGGGCCATGGTCTGTCTCCTCCTTGCCGCCGCGCTGGTGCTTGGACTGGTGGTCTTCGGCTTCCGCTTCTTCCTGAACGGCGGGAAGTGGGTCTCCTTCGCCGCAAACCGCCACCTCTACAACAGCCAGGGCCAGCTCTCGGTAGGCCGGGTACTGGACCGTGACGGCGATGTGCTCTCCTGGGTGGACGAGGACGGAAACCGTGCCTACTACGACAATGCCACCGTCCGAAAGGCCACCCTCCACGTGGTGGGAGACGCGCAAGGCAAGATCGGCTCCGGCGCACTGGTGGCCTTCGCCGACAAGCTCTCGGGCTACAACCTTCTCACCGGAGCGTACAGCCCCATGGGGGCGGGCAACGACCTCTACCTCACCATCGACGCCCGGCTCAACTACGAGGCCTACACCGCCATGAACGAAAAAAAGGGGGCGGTGGCCGTCTACAACTACGAGACAGGGGAGATCCTGTGCCTTTTCTCCTCCCCCACCTTTGACCCCGAATCTCCCCCCGACATCCAGGAGGGGGACACCACCTACGACGGCGTCTACCTGAACCGGGCCCTATCCTCCACCTTCGTCCCCGGCTCGGTCTTCAAGACCGTCACCCTGACCGCCGCCATTGAGAACATCCCCGACCTCTTCAGCCGCACTTTTACCTGCACCGGCTCCTGCCAGGTGGGGGATGATGTGGTGACCTGCCCCTCCGCCCACGGGGAGATGGACATTTACAGCGCCTTCTCCAAATCCTGCAACGGCGTCTTTGCCCAGCTGGCGGTGGAGCTGGGTCCTGAGCTCATGGCCACCTATACCGAGAAGGCGGGGCTCACCGACCGGTACAGCATCAGCGGCCTCAAGACCGCCGCCGGCAGCTTTCAGTTCTCCGGCGCCACCACCAATCAGTTGGGCTGGGCCGGTGTGGGCCAGTTCAATGACCTGGCAAACCCCATGTCCATGATGATCTACATGGGAGCCGTGGCAGGCGGCGGCAAGGCCGCCGTCCCCCAGCTGGTCCTCAAGACGGTAACTCCCCTGCACTTCCCCCCTTCCTTTTATTTCAGTCACAAGACGGGCAAGCTCATCGAAGCCGATACGGCGGCCACCCTGGCCGACATGATGGCCCGGAACGTCACCGAGACCTACGGCGCCGGGCGCTTCCCCAACATGGACATCTGCGCCAAGTCCGGTACCGCTGAAGTCGGCGGCGGCAAGGCTCCCAACTCCTGGTTCACCGGCTTCCTCCGCAACGAGGATGCCCCCTACGCCTTCGCGGTGGTGGTGGAGGAGGGCGGCAGCGGTGCTCAAACCGCCGGTAATGTGGCCGCAGCTGTGTTGGACCTGCTGGTCAATGGCTATTAAAATCAAAGAAACAAAAATTTCCGGCGGATGACCGCCGGAAATTTTTGTTTTCCCCGCAACCCTTTTTCGGAAAATGCGTATATCCAGTCAGAGTTGACCGCGCGGGAGACTTGATATGGAACTTTAGGAGGAATGCCCATGGAAGACACGCGCCTGATCGAGCGGCTGCGCAGACACAGCCGTGCCGCTCTGGAGGACGCCATCCGGCGGTACACCTCCTATGTGAGCGTCACGGTTTGGCGGACCCTGTCCGCCGGGAGTAGCGCAACCCGGGAGGACGTGGAGGAGGTGGTCTCCGATGTGTTCTTATCCCTGTGGGAGCACACCGGGGAGCTGCACGCCGACAAGGACCTCCGCCCCTGGCTAGGGGCTGTGGCCCGGAACAAAGCCATCGACCGCCTCCGCCGCACCCCTGCCCCGGTCCTCCCCCTCTCTGATACCGATGCCGCTCCCCAGCCCGGTCCCCAGGAGACGGCCGAGCAGCGGGAGTGGGCGGAGCGGCTGTGGAAGACCGTAGACGCTATGGACGAACCCGACCGCACCCTCTTCCTCCGCTACTACTGGTACGGGGATAAGCTCAAGGATGTGGCCCGGGACCTGAAGCTGAACCTCTCCACCGCCAAGAGCCGGCTCCTCCGGGGCCGGAAGGCCCTGCGGGAGGAACTGACGAAAGGAGGGGAATGTCCGTGAAGGAAAATCACTTTGCAGAGCTTTGGAGGGACACCGTGCCCAGTGAGGTGCCCTGCCCCCATCCCATGGACCCGGAGGACCTGATCCGCCGGGTGAATATCGCCCTGGACGGTCTCCCCTCGGAAAGGAGACCATCTATGGGACAAAAAATCCGTTTTCCTGTCGTTTTGGCCGCCGTTCTGGCGGTCTTGGCCGGAGCCGCTCTGGCGGTGGCCGTCCGCTTCGACGTGTTGGACGCCTTCTTCCAGGGGGATACCTCTGCTGCCGAAGCCCTGGTGGACCGGGAGGTCCGTTCGGTTAGTGACAAGGATTATACCTTAACAGTTGAAAGCTCGGTCTCCGATGGTGAGACCGCCTATCTGGTGGTCCGAGTGGATGCCCAGAGTGAGGAAGCCGCCGCAGCGCTTTGCTCAAAGGACTTCTTCAGTGCCGATACCTTCCTGATCTGCCCTGTGAGCGACGATGACTGCGGCACGAAGAATAGCAACGTCTACCTTTCCATCGCCCTCCAGACAAGCATAGAAGAGTTGGGCGAGGCTGCCACTGGGACCTCCCGCACCTGGCGTATTCAAGCCGCTCTAGAGCCAGGTGATCACTATCTTGATGTGAGGCTGTCCTGTATGGGTCCCGACGCTGTCCTTACCGTGCCGCTCTCTCCCGCCGAGTCCATCACCGTGGAGATCGGAGCTAGCGGACAAGGTCTGCCCAGTCTTTATTTCCCTCAGGGCGGTAGTGTACGGCTGGATTCTGTCACCCTAAGTCCCTTTAGCTGCCGGGCTGAGATCTGGCGGGCAGATGCCCCCTATGACGCATCACCTCTGTTCTTTTTCTTGCAGACAGACGGGACGTTGCTGACTATTGGACAGACCATAGCTCAGGGCCAATCCTGTGTTTTCTATGAGGATGGCACCGGCTCCTGCCTCTACCGCTTCCAATCCGTTATGGACCTCTCCCAGCTCGCCGCCGTGGTCTTTGACGGCACCGCCTATCCCTTGGACGGCGGCAAACCCTATGCCGTGGAGATCGATCCCAAGCTCTCCCCCTTCCAGATCCCTCTGATGGACCCCATCACGGAGGACGGCGGCTACGCCCTCCCCGTGGAGGCCCTGTGCCAGGCTCTGGAAGCCCCTTATGACTGGGACGAGGAGACCCAGACTGCCACCTGCACCTACCGGGACACTACCATCGTCCTCACCGTGGGCAGTTCCACCGTTCTGGTGAATGGAGAAACGGTGGACCTGGGTGAGCCCGTCGTCCTTCAGGACGGCACCCTGGCCGCAAGTTGGAGGCTGGCTGAGTACTGGTGCCTGGATGTCACAGCTGCCTACAACGAAGCGCAAACCGAACGGACGTACTGGGTGGTCATCCCGTGACGCACCGCAAAAAGAACGGCGTCCCCTTCTCACGAAGGGGACGCCGTTTCAGCTTGTCGAAAAAGCCATGCATGGCTTTTTCGACAAGCTGCTGACTTTTTCGATTTCATCGAAAAAGTTCTTGAC
>CALVKH010000090.1 GCA_944332575.1 uncultured Bacilli bacterium
CCTGGCCACCATCATTGCCCAGATCAGCTCCTGGCTGTTCGGGATCTTCTATGTGAACCGGAAGTACAGCTATTTTTCCATCCGGCCCTTCCGGCTGGCAGTGGAGAAACCCCTGCTTCGACGGGTGCTGCGTCTGGGGGTGCCCTCGGGTATTCAGCAGTGTCAGCTGGCGGTGGCTGTGCTGGTGCTCCAGGCCCTCATCAACAGCTTTGGGGAGCAGTTTGCCGCCGGGTTCTCCGCAGCCAACAAAATCGATACCTTTGCCTTCATGCCCATCGACAGCTTCGCTCTGGCGGTGACCACCTATGTGGGCCAGAACGTGGGGGCGGGCAGACTGGACCGGGTGAAAACCGGCGTACGGAAGGCCCTGGTTCTGTGTATCGTGGTGTGCGCCGTCATGTCAGCCCTGGTGGTGCCAAACTCCGACTTTTTCCTCTCCATCTTCAGCTCCGACCCGGCGGTGATCCAGGCGGGCCGGGCCTATCTGGAGCGGGTCCTTTCTACCATGGTGCTGCTGGCGGTGATGTATCCCCTCAACAATGCCCTCCGTGGCGCTGGCGCCGTGGTGACCCCTATGGTGTCCAATATCGTGGCCCTGTGGGTGGCCAGGGTACCGGCGGCATACCTGCTAGCCCACTTCTATGGCAAGGAGGCCCTCTATTGGGCCTATCCCATCGGTTGGGCCATCGGTATCCTCATCAGCGGTACCGTCTACCTGCGCGGGCGGTGGAAACGGGCCTGTCCTGCAGCCCAAATCACAGAATGAAAGAAGCTCCGTTGGAATGGGCCATTCCAACGGAGCTTCTTTGGTTTCTAGGCGGTATCCGTTACAGGTTAAAGTAGCGGGCGGCGTTGTTGTAGCAGATGCCCTCCACGATCTTCTTCAGGGCCTCTTCGTCGTTGGGGTACTCCCCGTTTTCCACCCAGTGGCCAATGAGGTTGCACAGGATGCGGCGGAAGTAATCATGCCGGGCGTAGGAGAGGAAGGAGCGGGAGTCGGTGAGCATGCCCACGAAGTTGCCCAGCAGGCCCAGGCTGGCCAGGGACTTCATCTGCTCCTCCATACCGGTCTTGGTGTCGTTGAACCACCAGGCGGAGCCGTGCTGGATCTTGCCGGGAATCTCGTCAGACTGGAAGCAGCCCAGCAGGGTGCCCAGCTGGGCATTGTCGGCGGGATTGAGGGAGTAGAGGATGGTCTTGGGGCACTCCTCGGTCAAGTCCAGGGCGGAGAGAAGCTGTGCGATATTGCCGCCGCAGGTGTTCTGAGCGATCATGTCGAAGCCGGTGTCGGCTCCCATGCGCCGGAACATCCGCTCGTTGTTGTTGCGCAGGCAGGAGTAGTGGAGCTGCATGACGATGCCCAGACGGTGATAGGCGCGGCCCAGGTGGAGCAGGAGGATGGTCTGATAGCCCTCGATCTCGGCCAGGGTCAGCTCCTCACCAGCCATGGCCTTCCGGAAGGCAGCGTCGGCCTCTTCCATGGTGCAGGCGCGGAAGGGCACGTAGTCCAGGCCGTGGTCGCTGGCCCGGCAACCCATCTTTGCGAAGAACTCCAGCCGCTCTACCAGGGCATCGCAGACCTCCTGGGCAGAGGTAAGCGCGGTCTTGCCCACGCTGGCGGCCAGCTTGCCCATGTATTCGGCAAAGCCAGCCTTGTTGATGTTGACGGCCTTGTCGGGGCGGAAGGAGGGGCAGACCTGGAAGGTGATGGTGGGATCGTTGGCGATCTTCTCGTGCCACTCCAGGGAGTCGATGGGGTCGTCCGTGGTGCCGATGAAGGCCACGTTGGCCTTGCGGATGAGGCCGCGGACGGTGAGGTCGGGGTCGTGGCGCAGCTTTTCACCGGTCACGTCCCAGATTTCCTGGACGGACTTGGGAGAGAGGTAGCCCTCATAGCCGAAGAACTTCCGCAGCTCCAGGTTGCACCAGTGGTACATGGGGTTGCCAATGGCCATCTCCACGGCCTCAGCGAACTTCTCCAGCCGCTCCAGGCCGGGCTTGGAGCCGGTGACGTAGTCCTCGCTGACGCCGTTGGAGCGCATGAGCCGCCACTTGTAGTGGTCGCCGAAGTAGGTGCCGTCGGGGTTCTCGCCGCCAAGCCACACCTGAGCCAGGTCATCGAACCGGCGGTCCTCATAGATTTCCTGAGGGGGGATGTGGCAGTGATAGTCCACCAGGGGGAGGGACTCGGCATAGTCGTGGAAGAGGTGCTTTGCGGTTTCGGTTTCCAACAGGAAATCCTTGTCCATAAATGCTTTCATGGCAATGGGGACGGCGACGGGACGCCGCCGCAAACCTCCTTTTCAAAAAGATAGCCAGAAGACGGCGCACTCCGCAGGGGAGGCGCCGTCTGTCTGAGATGGTGTTACCGCTGGATGCGGCCGGAGCCGTCGCCGCCGGCCAGCTTCTCCACCTCGGAGACGGTGACCATGTTGTAGTCGCCCTCGATGGAGTGCTTGAGGGCGGAAGCAGCCACGGCGAACTCCACAGCGTCCTGAGTGGACTTGCCGTTGAGCAGGGCGTAGATGAGGCCGCCGCCGAAGCTGTCGCCGCCGCCCACACGGTCGATGATGTGGAGCTCGTACTTCTTGGAGAAGCAGTACTCGTCGGAGGCAACATCGTAGAGCATGGCGCTCCAGCCGTTGTCGAAGGCGGAATGGGACTCACGGAGGGTGATAGCCACCTTCTCGAAGCCGAACTTGTCGGCCAGCTGCTTGGCCACGGACTTGTAGCCCTCGTGGTTCAGGGTACCGGCGTAGATGTCGGTGGCCTCAGCCTCGATGCCGAACACGTCCTTGGCGTCCTCCTCGTTGGAGATGCACACGTCCACGTACTGGCACAGCTCGGTCATGGCCTCCCGGGCCTGCTCACGGGTCCACAGCTTGCCGCGGTAGTTGAGGTCGCAGGAGATCTTCACACCCTTGGCCTTGGCGGCCTTGCAGGCCTCCTTGCAGATCTCCACCACGTTGGGGCCCAGAGCGGGGGTGATGCCGGTGAAGTGGAACCAGTCCACGCCCTCAAAGATCTTGTTCCAGTCGAAGTCAGCGGTGGTGGCCTCCTGGATGGCGGAGTGGGCCCGGTCGTAGATGCACACGGAGCCGCGCTGAGAGGCGCCCTTCTCATTGAAGTAGATGCCCACACGGTCGCCGCCGCGGACGAT
The DNA here is from genome assembly GCA_944332575.1 of uncultured Bacilli bacterium. Taxonomy (GTDB): domain Bacteria; phylum Bacillota_I; class Bacilli_A; order RF39; family UBA660; genus RGIG3091. Next base: position 3,161 of record CALVKH010000090.1, read on the forward strand.
CATGGAGGTGTCCACGCCGTAGCGGCGCAGGGAGTTGACAGCGGCCTGGCCGATGGCGTGGGCAGGCAGCTTGGTGACATAGGCGGCATCCATGCCGTAGTTGGCCAGGGAGACGGCCACATTGGCCTCGCCGCCGCCGAAGGAGAACTCCAGGTGGTCGGCCTGGACGAAACGCTCATAGTTATAGGGCTGGAGCCGGATCATCAGCTCACCGAAGGTCACGATCTTAGACATATTATTTTACCCCTTTCCTTACTTCCGCACAAGATGGATGGCAAAGCCGCCGAAGTCGCCCTGGACATAGATGGCCTTAGTCTTGCCTTTTACGTCGATCTTCCGGGTGGACTCGTCAAAGGTGACGCCCTGGAGGCCCAGGTGGAAGATGGCGCGATCGATATTGTTGACGCCGATGGCGATGTGGCCCCGCTCACCAGGGAACTCCACCTTGCAGCACTCCACGGGACCGGTGAAGTCGGAGGAGTTGCCGGCCTTGTAGGGGAAGCCAAAGAGGGCGCAGATGGTCTTGGCGGTGCTGGCGGCCTTGTCGGCGTCGCCGCAGGGGATGCCCACATGGTGGAGGGAGAAGCCAAGCATGGTCTGGACAGCCTCCTTGCAGATGGCGGTGATCTCGTCCCACTTCTGGCCGTCAATGAGGTCCTTCTTCACCATCCAGGTGCCGCCGCAGGCCACGATGCGGTCGAAGTTCAGGTAGTCCATCATGTTCTTGGTGTTCACGCCGCCGGTGGGCATCCAGCGCAGAT
>CALVKH010000091.1 GCA_944332575.1 uncultured Bacilli bacterium
TTTGCTCTTTGATTCATTTTTGTTACAAAAGCTTCTTCGCTTCCACATAAATATTCTGCCATAGCAACTGTACAGTCTTAGCCAGTACAATTCAGACACTAATTTTTTTTAATTTTTTTCGACTATTTTAATAGTCGATTACTTATTTAAATTATGTTTGCTCTAATTTAGAAAATTTAAATTGTATATCTATATCGTTTTTGTAAATTTCTATTTTATCTATCAGTTCTCTAATACTCATATTATTAAAATCCTTCTGTTCAATCTTCTCCAATTTATTTAATATTTCATTTCTATAACTTAAAGAATCTAATTTGTTTCTTTCTTCACCGAAGTTTTTCTTCAATATTATTAATTTCACATTGTAACTTTTTTCGATAATTAGATAATTCTTGATATTGTTCATTATAATTTTTTTCATCAATTTTTTCTGATAATCTCTTATTATATAAATTTGATATTTTAAAACTTATAGATGAAATTTCTCTTTCTAATTGTTTTTTGTTACTTTCTATATTCTTAATTCTATCTATAATAATATCTTTATATAACTTGTCCTTAGCTTCTGAAGAATTCAGATACATTCTATACATTTCTTCTAAATAAAAAAATGTTTTGTTTTCTAAATTAGAATATTTTATTTTACAATTATTAGAACATAACTTATTATTTTCTGCATTTTGTCTACAATATACTTCTACATCATTTCTTCGTTTCTTAAAAATAAGTTTTTTCCCACATTCTCCGCAATAAATTAAATCTTTAAGAAGATATACATTATCTTTTGTGTTTCCAATTAATCCATATTTCCTATTATTATGTACATTAGCAAAAGTTTCTTCATCTATTATAGCTTCATGTGAGTCCTTAATACAAATATAGTCACTTCTTTTTACATAAATTCTATTATTAGATTTATAACTTATTTTTTGTGTCTTTCCTCTTAAACAATAGCCTAGATAAACTTTGTTACATAAAATTCTTTTTACAGAACTTGCTTTCCATATATCTTTATTTTCTATGTTTTCAAGTCCTCTTATTTTCATATACTCTGCAGGTGTCATGTAATTATTTTCCTCTAGATAATCTACTATTTGATTTATTGTATATCCATTTTCTTTTAACTCAAATATTTTTTTTACTGTTTTGGAACTTACTTCATCTATTATAAGCTTTCCTTGATTTTCAGGATCCTTTTTATATCCAAATGGTGGTGTTGTACAAGCATAAAATCCATCTCTCATCTTTCTTCTTTTGCTCTTCTTTACTGCAATTGATGTATCCTTACAATGTTTTTCATTTATCACAGATTTAATTGGCATGAAGTCATTGCTTATACTATCTACAAAATTATCTACATCATCCAAAATAGCAATATATCTGACATTATAATCCGGGAAAAACTTTTCTATGTAATAACCTGTTTCTATATAATCTCTTCCAAGTCTGGCAAGATTTTTAGTTATAATCATATTTATTTTTTTATTTTCAACATCTGAAATCATTCTTCTAAAATCTGGTCTATTAAAATTAGCTCCACTATATCCATCATCTATATATTCATCATACAAATTCATATTATAATGTTTATCAATATACTCTTTAATTATTTTTCTTTGGTTTGTAATGCTTTCACTTTCCCCATCTCCATCTTCTTTACTTAACCTTAAATACATTCCTACATTATAAATTAACTGCTTGTTTGACATTTTCTATCACACCTCCCAAACAATTTAATTCGTGGAAATTAAAATAAATTATTACATTATTATTTTTATCTACTTCTATTCTATTAACTAATTGATTCAACACTTCCTTTGTATATAATTTATTTTTTAAAAGATCCTCTATTACTTTTTTCATATCAGATTTAATGGTTTCACTCATCATATTTTCACTAAAACCTTTTATCTGACTCTTTAATTCATAAAGTAAACTTTCAATTCTTTTTCTTTCATTAATTAGTCCTACCGAGAATAGTTTAAAATCTTGTTCTTCTAATATTCCATTTAATCTATCACTATATGCCATATTTATTTTTTTATTTATATTTTCTAAATCATTATTTAATTTCTTTATTTTGTTATCAATAGTATATCTGCTTTCTTGTGATTCTAATAATTTCTTTAAAGCTTCTTCATTTTTGAAAGCATTTGAATTTATGTACATGTTTAATATTTCTGTTATTTTATCCAAAGTCTCCTTTTCAAATTTATCATAATTAATATACTTCTTATAACATTTTTTGTTTGAAAATTCTTTATTTGCAGTTTGGCAGTATATATATCTTCTTATTTTTTCTCCACTTTTTGTTTTATCTGTTTTTGTCCTAATAATTAATTTATTATTGCAATGACTACAATATAATATCCCTTTTAATAAAACATCAGTGTCTCGTACTTTATCATTCTTATGATTTGCTAGTATTTTCTGTACTAGATTAAACTTATCTAAATCAATTATTGCTTCATGATGTTTTTCTGTAATAGTATATTCTTCTTCAGATAACGAAATTATTTTTTTACTTTTATAACTAATTTTTTTAGTTTTATTTTGCACACAATTTCCAATATAACTTTCATTTTCTAAAATTCTTCTAACAGTATTATGACTCCACTTATTTGTAGTATCTGTTGTATTTTTCAATACATTTGCCATTTTCATTTGTAAACCTGGTGGATCTATTTTTAAATTGTTCAATTCTTTAGCAATTTGATATGTACCTTTACCGCCAATAAATAAATCAAATATCATTTTTACAATTTTCGATTGTACCTCGTCTATTTCAATTCTCCCAGATTTACTCACTTTTTTATATCCAAAAGGTGCATAGGTAATGTAATAGAATCCTTCCTTTTTCTTTTTGTTTTTTGTTCTCTTTACATTTTTAGAAGTTTCTTTTGCAAAAAAATCATTAAAAATATTTTTGAGTGCAACTGTATCACAGTTTTTATCAAGAAAAGTATCTACATCATCTAATACAGCTATATACCTAATATTATTTTCAGGAAAGTATTTTTCTATGTACCTACCAGTTTCAATATAATCTCTTCCTAATCTTGATAAACTTTTTGTAATGACCATATTTACTTTTTTATTCTCTATATCAGTTATCATCCTTTTAAAATCTGGTCTATTAAAGTTTGTACCAGTATATCCATCATCTACATACTCGTCATAAATTCTATAATGATTTTCTTCAGCAAAACCTCTCAAAATTTTTCTTTGATTAGTAACACTTTCACTTTCTTCTTTATCACCATCCTCTTTACTTAAACGAATATAAATTGCTACACTATATTCTATATTTTTTTCTATGTTCAAAATAGCCTCCTAACTATTATAAACACCTATATGTGTTATAACTCTTAAGTAAGTTCTTTTCAATAGTTTTAAGTATTTTTATTTATCTTGTTTATCAAAATTTTCTCCATTATATTTTGAAAACTCTCTCCATCTTCTTTGAACTTAACAGAAAACTTTAGTTCAGAATTGTTTGCATTATCATTTGTAGATTTTGTTTTATTTTTAGTTTCCATATATTGTCTCACCTCATAATAAATAACTATGTACAAATCTTCTTTTTATTACTAAAGATATTTAAGTACTTTTTTTGCAAGTCATATTTTATTGCATAGGAAATTTCTAATGAAATTTCCAGAGCAACAAGGTTAAGTTTCTTTGGGCTGTGTGTATTTGCGAAGCAAAACGCACATATGGCGAAGCCACTCTTCTTATATTCAGATACTTAAGAACTTCTTACAATCTTTTTGCTAATTGTTAGCTAATTTTATTTGCAACTTTTTACTAACACTTTTTATGCATGACAAAACTTATAGAGTTTTTACTCTACTTTTTTATTTCACTCATTTCGTATCTATATATAAAAGTCCAAAAACTTTTTAAAACATCTCATTTTTTTAATTTTTTTATTATTGTTGGCTGTATTTTTTACATCTATCTACTTATAAAAGTCCATAAGAGATCTAATTTTTCTCATTTTTTTCTATTTTTTTATTTTTTTCTATTTTTGTTATCACTGACTGTATTTTTTACATCTATCTACTTATATAAATCCATTAGAAGTGTAATTTTTCTCATTTTTTATAAAAAATTTAGTTTTTTTCAACAAAAATAAGAATATTATCTTTTTTTGATAATATTCTTATTTTCTAGTATGTATTTAGTTTTAATTTTACTTATTTTGGCATTGTGTTATAAGTTTTATTGCATCTTTAAATCCGAGTTTCATAATATTTTTCCATATATGCTGAATTTTCTTCATCTATTATTTCAGCATATTCCTCTATTTTATCAATTACCCTATATCTATAACCTTTTGGTAGCTTTTTTATTAATTTCATAAGAGCTTCATAAATATTGCTTCTTTTAATAAATAAATTTTTTCTTTCTTTTCTAATCTCTTCAGTTCTTATATTTCCCTCTTCTTCTCTTTTTAAATAAATAATATGAATTATATTATTTTCTACCATTGCATCTAAATCAACAAACTTCATATAAACATCACCTCCCTTTACTTGGTGTGTGATGTTAACTCTGTTTTTATATGTTGTCAAGGTATTTTCTATATTAGTTTATTTTCTTTTTTTACCTTATCTCTCGTTTGACACTTCCGTTTGCAAAGAATGCAATTTTGTATTTATAATTATATTTCATAGTTTAATTCTATGGGGTTATAATCTAACATAACTTTATTAATTGCAATGTTTTTATACTTTTTCGGTTATAATATCTATAATATTTTTTATATTGTGTTTAGTTGTTTCAGATAAATCATCAATTTTAATTTGATTTATGGAAACATTATCATAAAACCTTTTTGCAATTAATAATTTTTCTTTCTTATTTTTACCTATATTATATTTCTTCTTATCTTCTACTGAAAATATGTCTTCTATACAAGTATTTTTATCATTTGAAATTTTAAATATATGAGAATTGTATTCATTCTCGTCTGCATACAAATTCAATAACCTTTCTCTTGCGTCAGATTCTCCTTGATCGTTATCCAAAAAAACTATATATTTTAAATTCCAACCAATAGCAATTGAAACCAAAAGATGAACCACTCTAGCACCTTGTGAAGGAATTAAATTCACTTTTTCTATTACATTATAAAGTTTTAAAAATGCTAAAATATAATATCTATCTGATACACCTTCCGTTATAATATTTAAACCTCCGCCAAATTCTAATGGACTTTTAGTCATATTATAACCAATTGCAGTAATTAATGGTGTTATAGTATCTAAATCTGCACATTTATAATATTTATTTTCTACACAAGTTCCTATTCCTTTTGTTCTATCATTAGTAACTAATTTAACTCTTAACATATTGTTAGTATCTATTAAATATGGACTATGTGTTGTGTATATAATATAATTATTTAAATTATTCTCAAATAACCTTAATATGTCTTCTTGTGCACTAGCGTGTAGATATAATCCGGGTTCATCTATTAATAAAATAGCATTTTCATCACTATTATTTAACATTAGATAAAATGATAAAAACCATTGTAATCCTTTACTTCTTTGAGATGGTTTTTTAGGATTAATATTATCATCAATATCATAAATGTTTACATATATTTTGTCCCCATCCTTATTTAGTGCTATCTTAAGCTTTTCTTGTTTATATATATTTTGATAATCTAATGTAATATTATCAGAGTACTTATCTAATTTCGTTTGTGGTCTTCTACTAATTTCTTCCATTTCTTTCGTAAAATCCTCTAATGTTACATTCAAAAAAGCCAATAAATTTATAAAACCTCTATTCTTGATTTTGAAATCAGGTTTCTTCAAATCCGTTATACTAATTTCATCAGGAATCATGTCATCAAAGTTATCAAAAAATTTAAACTCTGGCATAATAATATTAAAAATATTATTAATATCTTTAAATAACTTATCTTTTAATATTGCTTCTGTTAATTGAGTTATTTTATTTTCAATTTCTGGTTTGATCGTAGATATAATTTTAAATTGAGACATAATATATTTTTTTATAATCTCTTTTTCTTCTCCACTATTAAAAATAAAACTTGAATAAATTTCAAACAATAAATTTAAAAATTCTTTATCATCTAATTTGTTGTCGGGATCAACTAATTCTTGAATGGTCTCAATTATCGTTCTTACTTCAGAATTATTTCCATTTCTAATTTCATTTTTTATCCCTTTTTGAATTTCATCATATAATCTTCCTGTAATTTTATCTTTAATATTTTTACTTCTCTCTATTGTATATGTATATTCTTTTTCATCTTCAAGTAAAGTATAACCTATTTTTCTATTAAAATAATCTCCTAAAATTGAAAACTCTATTATAATAGTAGGATTTAATTCCATATCTTTCGTAGGAATATCTTCATCTTCAAAAGAATCATTATAATATGTATTTAATGCCTTTATTATATTGGTTTTTCCAGATTCATTTTTACCTGCCAAAACAGTTATTCTATCATAAATTAGTATATCATTTGAGTCATATATTGATTTGTAATTTTTTATTCTTATTTTGTTAATTTTAATCATGTATTTTTCTCCCATTTTATTTAAATATTTCTTTCATTATTCCATTCTTCATATCATTAATATTATAAACATTCTCCATTCTATCAAATGTTTCTCTTAAATTATTTCTTGCTGAGATCCATCCCATTCCATCTGTAAACCATACAAATTCAAATCCTACAACTTTATCTGCCTCTTCTGCTATCATTTTATAACTTCTTGCTGTTTCATTAAGTTTTGAACCACCAGCAGCATAAAAGTTAGTTTCTATCCCATAAATACAATTATCAGTTTTTATTACATAATCAAATCGTTTAGTTGCTTGATTTTTATTACTTATAAAAGACATATCTAGTTTCCATTTATTTTCTATATCCTGTAAGTACATCTCTTTAAAATATGTTTCATTTTTCTTAAAACCTGCTTTTTGAATAAATTTTTCCACTAAATCTTCCATTAAATGTCCGCCACGATTTTTTCTAGCATTAGAATTTAGTCCAGATTCAACACCTAAAACATAATCATATAAATTATTAACTAGGTGTTTTTCTAATAACTCAAATAGACCTGTTTCTCTCATAAACACTTTATATTGCTCTTCTTCATAATTCATTTTTTTAAAATTATATTCAAATTTATTTCCATCATCATCTAAAACAATTATTTCATACTGTCTGACTGCTAATAATATAGGTATACATTTTAAAACTTCAGGATATTTTCTTACTAAATCTTCAAATTCTTTTTCTACATTTTTACTACCAATTAAAGAATTTAACATATTTAGTTCTATTTTATATATTTCAGCATTCTTATATATCGTTTCAAAATCTATGTAATATTTATAATTAGCAATACTATCTGTAAAAGTAAGTAGCCATTGTGCAAAATCTCTTTTCATAATAAATCCTCCTTTATTTGTTCATATCTTCTTATTGATAAATCTAAATATTCTTTTGAATTATCTATTCCTATGTATCTTCTATTTAATTTTACTGCTGAAATTCCTGTTGTACTACTACCACAAAAAGGATCTAAAATTAAATCATTTTCATTCGTCGATGCTAAAATTATTCTTTCTAATATTTCCAAAGGTTTTTGTGTTGGATGTTTTCCTTGTCTCTTTTCTGATGGCTTTGTTAGTGAAGTTGTCCAAACATCTTTCATTTGTTTTTTACTATTCAGTTGTTTCATTACATCATAATTAAATGTATATTTTACATTTTTCAAATCTTTTCTTGCCCACAAAATTGTTTCTGTTGAATGTGTAAAAGTTTTACAAGCTAAATTAGGTGGAGGATTAGTCTTTTGCCAAGTTATATTGTTTATAATTTTAAATCCTTCTTCTTCAAGAGCCATTCCTATCGAATAGATATTGTGTAAAGTTCCACTAATCCATATTGTTCCATTATCTTTTAATATTCTATAACACTCTTTAATCCATGTTCTATTAAATTTATGTTTTTCAGATATACTTAAACTTCTATCCCACTGTCCTTTATTTACACTAACCATTTTTCCACCACTACAAGTAATTCCATCATTTGATAAAAAATATGGTGGGTCAGCAAAAATCATATCAAAAGTTTTAGTTTCAAATTTTTTCAATGTTTTAGTTGTATCACTATCAATTAATTTGAAGCTACCATCTTCATAATAGAATTTTCCTCTGTACATTCTATTGTCTCCTCATAATTTGTTATAAGTAATTCTGAAATTTCTCCTCTTCCTTTACTGTTTGCATTTATCATTCTCTTTGCTGAAACTTCATTTATATTAAATCCTTTGTAAATATCTTCAAAAAATGTATCTTCTTTGTTTGTATTTTTAGGATTTGAATTACTTAGCATTAATTTTGCTTTTTTATTATTTAATTCGCAATAATATTTAGCAAGCTCTTTTTGATTTTCATCATTAAAGTCTTCTTTTGTATATGAAGTAAATCCAGATGTAATAGATAAAGGTCTATATGGTGGATCAAAATATACAAATGTTTTATCATCAACATATTCACTGCTCTTTTTGTAATCACCATATTCAAATATTACATTTTGAATTAGTTTAGACAAGTTTCTTAAATTTTTAGAATCACATATTGTAGGATTTTTATATTTACCACAAGGTACATTAAATTTTCCACTTTTATTAACTCTATATAAACCGTTAAAACACGTCCTATTCAAGAATATAAATTCAGAAGCTCTTTTTACATCAATTACTTTTTCTAGTTTATAAGAATTATATTTATTTCTTATATCATAAAAATAAGCTGTTCTCTCGTCTGTTTCTAATTTTAAAAATTCTTTTTCTTTTTTATCTAATTCTTCAATTAAATCTTCTACATTGTTTTTTATTACATTATAACAATTTATTAAGTCTTTATTTATATCAAATGCATAAGCTTCTTTTACATCATATCTTTGTAATATATCTATTAGAACTGCCCCACCACCTATAAATGGTTCTACATATCTCTCTATAACTCCATTTTCCAAATCAAATGGGTAAAAGTTTTTCAGCTGTGAAATCAAGCCACCTTTCCCTCCAGCCCATTTTACAAAAGGTCTTATTAGTTCCATTTTTTCCTCCAATTCTACACATAATATATCATATTTTCTCTATTTTAACAACAAATAAAAACTTAAATTTTAAAACTATTTTATATCAATTATCCCATTTTTTCAAATTTCTTTACTCAACTTTTTACAACCTCTAAATTTCCTATGCAAAAGTAATTTATTAGCCTTAAATTATTACAATATTTTACCACTTCTAATTTGAATAAATCCTAAAATTTAAACATAAAATTAACCCTCCTTATTAAACTATTTTTGTCTAATAATTTAGGTTTAGTATATCCATCATTCATTTTTTATTAGATTAATCTTTTATTTGTTCTATATTAATTAATTTATTTTTTCTAAATGTCATTTTTAATAAACAAGGAGATGTTATATCTAAGGCAGTGTCTTTATACACCAATTTTACATCTTTATTTACATCACACCAATTTAATAAGAAGAACTTGATTGAACCTCCGATGACTTACAACTGCAATTTTCTTTCCTTCATAATCTTTCAATATTTTGTCAAAAAATTTTGTCATTCTTTCTTTTGTATCTTCTGCACTTTCTCCATCAGATGTTTTAAATTTCCTATCTAATAACTGCTCTTGAGAAGGATCTCTTGTACTTTTGTCTTTCATAAATTCACCTAGTTCTTTTAAATTTCCTAATTTTCTCTCACATAAGTTATTATCTAAATTAATTGGTAAATTATTAACATTAGCAATATATTTTGCAGTAGCTTTTGCTCTTGTATAACTACTTGACCAAATAATGTCAATATCTTTTAATTCTACATTTTCACTTAATTTTTTAGATTGTTCTTCACCTTCTACTGATAAAATCTCTTTTTCATTAATTAATTGAGAATCTTCATTCGTATTCCTAATTCCATTCTCATCAACTGTTTCAGCATGTCTTATCAAATAAATAATAGTATCTTCCATTTTTATTAACCCCATCCTTTATTCTTTATTTTGTATATTTATTATATATATTTTTTTTATCTTTTTCAATATTGAATAAAAATTTTAACCGATAATAGAAAAAATTATACTCTATTACTTAGTTAAAATTTTATTTTATATATTTTTAATATAAACCCTGAAATTTTTGAGCAAAAAAATGGTGTATTATCCCCTTTCTTAGATAAATAATACACCATTTAGTTAAACCCCTCATTTCGTCGCTTTTTATTTTTATGATAGTCTAGTATGTAGATACCTATATCTACTGCAAATGCCGTTATATTTAAACCTTGTGCATCCTTGCCCACACTTTTTATTACTTTTGAAATACTATAACATTTCAAAAGTAATAAGAAAAACATTCGGTAAATTCCTTTTGAAGTTTTTCTTACATTTGCATATCCATTATTACAAGTTTTGCCTCCTGAAACTCTTTGTTTATTGTGAGTTT
>CALVKH010000092.1 GCA_944332575.1 uncultured Bacilli bacterium
GCCGAGACCCTGCTCTACTGCGGTCCCTTCATCCTGTCCTCCTTCAAGCCCCAGGAGGAGCGGGTGATGACCAAGAACGCCTCCTACTGGGACATCGACAACGTCTTCATCGACGAGATCCGTGAGACCTACAACGCCGAGGCCTCCACCCTGTCCACCACCATGTACCTCCAGGGCGAGGTGGACTACGCCGAGATCAGCTCCAACCTGCTGGACTCCCTGCTCAACGATTACAGCGACCAGATCCACCCCTCCCGCCTGAACGTGGACTACTCCTACTGGTACCTGTTCAACTTCGACGCCAACTTCGACGCCGAGTATGAGCCTGAGAACTGGACCATCGCTGTAAACAACGAGAACTTCCGCCAGTCCATCATGCACGGCCTGGACCGGGTCAACGCCCTGCAGGTCTATGACTCCGAGGACCCCGAGGCCCTGGTGAGCAACACCATCACCCCCCTGTCCTTCGCCTCCGCCTCCAAGGACTACGCCTACTACGGCGGCCTGGACAAGTACACCGACGGCGAGCTCTTTAACGCCGACCAGGCCCTGGAGTACAAGGCCAAGGCCATGGAGGAGCTCTCCGCCGAGGGCTGCACCTTCCCCGTGAAGGTCTACATGCGCTATAACCCCACCACCACCAACTGGGCTGAGGAGTGTCAGCTGGTGGAGCAGCAGCTGGAGAACCTGCTGGGCACCGACTACATCGACGTCATCGTGGAGGCCGGCCCCGACACCGGCTTCCTGGCCGCCGTCCGCCGCACCGGTGACTACGGTCTCATGAAGTGCAACTGGGGCGCCGACTACTCCGATGCCTCCGCCTTCGTGGTGGACCCCTTCGCCCCCGATTCCACTTACAGCTTCATCTTCTCCAGCGAGGACCCCGAGACCCAGGCCTACTATCAGCAGTATCTGGATCTCATCGAGGCCGGTCTGGCCGCCACCGACGAGGAGGAGCGCTACGAGACCATCGCTCAGGCCGAGGCCGTTCTGCTGGATCACGCCTTCGTCATTCCCATCCACACCTCTACCCGTACCTATGCCTTCTCCAAGCTCAACGTCTTTGAGGGCCAGTATGCCGCCTTTGGCTTTGCCACCCAGCGCTACAAGGGCCAGCATCTGATGGAAAAGTCCATGGGTATGGAGGAGTTCGAGGCCGCTTACCAGACCTGGCTGGAGGAGCGTGAAGCTGCCCTGGCCGCTGCTGCCGAGTAAATCACCCCGTCCCTTTTGCCCCGTCCGCCCCGACCGGGCGGACGGGGGCTCCAATATGGCGGGCAGGATGTGCTTTGAAAGGACGTCCTGCCCATCCATTTGCCATCGCGGAACGCATACATCTGTGCCCTGACGGGACACGGATGTATGGGCTTCGCCCAACAAGGAGGTCATATTTGTGGCAAGATATATCCTGAAGCGGATCTTGCGATCCCTCATTACCATGCTGATTATCATCATGGTCGTCTTCTCCCTGCTGCGGCTCATGCCTGTGGAGGGCTACTTCGAAAACTACGACAAGCTCAGTGAGACCCAGATCGAAGTGCGCCTGACCCAGCTGGGCCTGAAGGACCCGCTGCACGTGCAGCTGTGGAACTTCCTCAAACAGCTGGCCAGAGGCGACCTGGGCACCTCCAACATCTACCGCAAGGGCGTGTCCATCAATGAGATCGTGGCGGAGAAAATGCCCATCTCCCTGCGGATGGGACTCATCTCCCTGGCGATAGCCCTGGCGCTCGGTTTGCCGCTGGGCGTGCTGATGGCCCGCAGCACCCGCACCCGCTGGAAGCTGTGGGACAAGTTCGGCACCATCTTTATCGTCATCATCCAGGCGGTGCCATCTGCGGCCTACCACATCCTGATCCAGTTCGCCGGCTCCCAGGGACCGCTGAAGCTGCCCATGCTCTTCTCCCAGGGAGATCCGCGCAGCTATATCCTGCCCATCATTTCCCTGTCCATCGGCAACATCGCTTACTACGCCATGTGGCTGCGCCGGTACATGGTGGATGAGTCCAACAAGGACTATATCCGCCTGGCCCGGGCCAAGGGCCTGCCCGGGAGCACCATCTCCCGCCGGCACGTCTTCCGCAACGCCATGGTCCCCCTCATCCAGTACATCCCCAACTCCATCCTCTTCACCCTGATGGGCTCGCTGTATGTGGAGTCGCTCTACTCCATCCCCGGCATGGGCGGATTGCTGGTCACTGTCATCAAACGGCAGGACAACACCATGGTACAGGCTCTGGTACTCATCTATGCCGTCATCTCTATTCTGGGTCTGCTCTTCGGCGATATTCTCATGGCCGTGCTGGACCCCCGCATCAGCTTTGCACGGAAGGAGGGTTCCCGCTGATGAAATCCTATCGCAATCACAAGACCGAACAGCTGGGCGGAGCCCTGGAGGAGCAGCTCAAAAAGCAGCTGTCCGCCGCCGATATGACCGACGAGGAGCTCTTCTCCTTTGCCGGTTTTGACGCCTCCGCCGCCGAGCGGGGCGGCTACTCCAACTACTCTTATTGGGGGGCCACCGTACGGGCCTTCTTCAAGAACAAGATCGCCGTCTTCTTCCTGCTGGTCATGGTGGCCACCCTGGCCTTCACCTTCCTCCAGCCCTACCTGCCCAACCAGCGCGACCCCATCACCATCAACTACAACGAGGATGGACGCACCCTGTCCAACCTGGCCCCCGGCCAGGAGGGCTTCCTCTTCGGCACCAACAACATCGGCCAGGACATCTGGTCCCGTATCTGGTCGGGCACCCGCACCTCCCTCTTCATCGGCTTTACCGTGGCCTGCGTGGAGGCCGTCCTGGGCATCCTCATGGGGGTGCTGTGGGGCTATGTGAGGCAGTTGGATTTCTTCTTCACCGAGCTCTACAATATTTTTGACAACATCCCACAAACCCTGCTGCTCATCCTCATCTCCTACATCCTCAACCCCGGCGTGGACACCATCATCTTCGCGCTGTGTCTCACGGGATGGCTGGGCATGGCACGGTTCATCCGCAACCAGATCATCATCATCCGGGACCGGGACTACAACCTGGCCTCCCGCTGCCTGGGTACCCCCACCCGGCGGATCATCTTCAAAAACCTGCTGCCCTACCTGGTCAGCGTCATTACCATGCGCATGGCCCTGGCCATCCCCGCGGCCATCGGCAACGAGGTCTTCGTCACCTACATCGGTATCGGCCTGCCCCTGGACACCCCCTCTCTGGGCAACCTCATCAACACCGGCCGTGAGCTGATGACCATTCCCTCCCTGCGCTACCAGCTCTACTTCCCCGTGGCGGTGCTGGCCGTGATCACCATCTCCTTCTACATCATCGGCAACGCCTTCGCCGACGCCGCCGACCCCAAGAACCATGTCTGAGGGAGGAACGCAGTCTATGGAACGAAACGTGATCCTCTCCGTCCAGGATCTGGACGTGAAATTTACCCTCCGGGGCCAGGTGCTCCACGCCATCCGGGGGGTCTCCCTGGATGTGTATAAGGGAGAGAGCCTGGCCATCGTGGGCGAGTCCGGCTCGGGCAAGTCGGTCTTCGTCAAGACCTTTATGGGCCTGCTGGACGGCAACGGCTATCTGGACGGCGGGCGTATCCTCTACGGCGACAAGGATTTGGCCCAGTTCCGCACGGAAAAGGAATGGCTCACCATCCGGGGCAAGGAGATCGCCATGGTCCTCCAGGACCCCATGACCTCCCTCAACCCCCTCAAGACCATCGGCGCCCAGATCCGGGAGGCGGTGGAGCTCCACCAGGGCCTCCACGGGGAGGCCGCCCACCAGGCGGTGCTCTCCTGCCTCGCCGACGTGGGCATCGACCAGCCGGAGAAGCGTGCCAAGCAGTATCCCCACGAGTTTTCCGGCGGCATGCGCCAGCGTGTGGTCATCGCCATCGCCATTGCCTGCCGGCCCAAGATCCTCATCTGTGACGAGCCCACCACCGCCCTGGACGTGACCATCCAGGCCCAGATCCTGGAGCTCATCAAGGCCATGCAGAAGAAGTATGACCTCACCACCATCTACATCACCCATGACCTGGGCGTGGTGGCCAACGTGGCCGACCGCATCGCCGTCATGTACGCCGGCGACATCATCGAGGTGGGTACCTGCGAGGAGGTCTTCTATGACCCCCGCCATCCCTATACCTGGGCGCTCCTCTCCTCCCTGCCCCAGCTGGGCGTCAAGGGTGAGCCCCTCTATTCCATCCAGGGCACGCCGCCCAACCTCTTCCATGAGGTGCATGGCGACGCCTTTGCCCCCCGCAACCCCCAGGCGCTGAAGATCGACTTTGTGGAGCGGCCCCCCTTCTTCCAGGTGACGCCCACCCACAAGGCCCGCACCTGGCTCCTGGACCCCAGGGCGCCCAAAGTGGACCCGCCCGCCCATATTCTGCAGCTGCGTGAACAGGGGGTGAACCGCCGTGCCTGACAATCGTGAGATCCTGCTGGAGGTCAAGGACCTGTCGGTCACCTTCGGCAAAAAGCGCAATCCCTTCAAGGCGGTGGACAACGTCTCCTTCCACATCTACAAGGGAGAGACCTTCGGCCTGGTGGGTGAGTCCGGCTCCGGCAAGACCACCATCGGCCGGGCCATCATCCGCATCAACCCCACCTCGGGAGGAGACATCCTCTTCCACGGAGAGAAGATCAACGGCTCCATCTCCCGGGCCAAGGACCGGGAGATCACCCGGAAGATCCAGATGATCTTCCAGGACCCCATGGCCTCCCTCAACGAGCGGGCCAAGGTGGACTACATCGTCTCCGAGGGCCTCTACTCCAACGGCAGCCACCTCACCGACCAGCAGCGCCGGGAGAAGGTGGCCCAGGCGCTGAACGACGTGGGCCTTCTGCCCGAGTTCGCCGACCGCTTTCCCCATGAGTTCTCCGGCGGCCAGCGCCAGCGCATCGGCATCGCCCGGGCCCTGGTGATGGAGCCCGAGTTCATCATCGCCGACGAGCCCATCTCCGCCCTGGACGTGTCCATCCGTGCCCAGGTGCTCAACCTTCTCTCCAAGCTCCAGCAGGAGCGCGGGCTCACCTACCTCTTCATCGCCCATGACCTCTCGGTGGTCCGCTTCATCTGTGAGCGCATCGCCGTTATCCACAAGGGTAAGATCGTGGAGCTGGCCGAGAGCGAGCAGCTCTTTGCCCACCCCCTCCACCCCTATACCCGGGCCCTCCTCTCCGCCATCCCTCAGCCCGACCCCATTTCCGAGCGGCAGAAGGTGCTGGAGGTCTACGACCCCAGCTGCCACAACTACTCCGACCAGAATCCTCCCCTGTGGGAGGAGGTGGAGCCCGGACACTTTGTCCAGGGCAGCAGGGCTGAGCTGGACGCCTACCGGGCCAAGCTGTGAGCATGCTCATCTTCCGAAATTGGATGTGACCAGGAAATGATCGTTCCCAATCCTCTCTACCCCGGCGCCCGGGTGGCCCTGGTGAATGCCAGCTCCGCTGTGACGGCCGACCGGCTGGGGCCCGCCCTGGACGCCGTGAAGGCCCTGGGCCTGGAGCCGGTGCCCTACCCCTCCTGCTACGCCACCAGCCGCCACGGCTACTTTGCCGCCGACGACGCCCAGCGGGCCGGGGATGTCCAGGCCGCCTTCGCCGACGACTCCATCGCCGGAGTGCTCTGCCTTCGGGGAGGCTACGGCGCACACCGCATCCTTCCCCTGCTGGACCTGGACGCCATCGCCCGGCGGCCCAAGCTGTTTGCCGGGTACAGCGACGTCACCGCCCTCCACACCGCCTTCAATCAGGTGTGCGGCTTTGTCACCTACCACGCCCCCATGCCCGCCTCCGACTACTACCAGCCGGTGGATGACCTCACCATGTCCCAGCTGCGGCGGTGTCTCTTCGGCCCCCTGGCCGGGCCGGTGGAGAATCCCGCCGGGCGGCCCCTTACCGCCCTCTCACACGGCAGCGCCATGGGACGGCTGTGCGGCGGCAACCTGTCCCTTCTGGCCGCCTCCCTGGGCACCCCCTGGGAGATCGACACGAAGGGAAAGCTCCTCTTCCTGGAGGACGTGGGGGAGAAGGTCTACCGCATCGACGGCATGCTCACCCAGCTCAGGAACGCCGGAAAGTTCCGGGACTGCGCCGGGGTGATCCTGGGGGAGTGGACCGACTGCACCCCCGAGGACCCGGAGCGTACCCTCACCCTGGAGGAGGTCTTCCGGGAGCTCATCGTCCCCGCGGGCAGGCCGGTCCTCGCCGGCCTGGCCTGCGGCCACACCCTGCCCACCCTGTCCCTGCCCCTGGGGGCCATGGCCGCCATGGACGCCGACACCGGGCGACTGGAGGTACTTCCGTCATGACAGAGCAAGCATTGGATACCTATCTGAAAGAGGAGATCGCCGCCTTCCCCGGCAAGGCCTCCATCCTGGCCGCCGAGGTGGAGAGCGGCAGGGTCCTCTGGGCCCTGGAGCCGGACACCCAGGTGGTCTCCGCCTCCACCATCAAGGTGCCGGTGCTCCTCTCCGCCCTGGAGGAGGTGCGGCAGGGGCGGCTCTCCCTGGGCCAGACCCTGGACCTGCCCGCCGAGGTGCTGCTGGAGGACTCCCAGGTCTTTGAGTACGGCCCCACCAGCCGCTCCCTGTGGGAGCTTCTCTACTGGATGATCGTGGAGAGCGACAACACCGCCACCAACCGGGTGATCTCCACCGTGGGCTACGACGCCATCAACGCCTACGCCCGGGACGTGCTGGGCCTCCGGCACACGGTGTGCCAGCGGCAGATGCTGGACTGGGACGCCATCGCCGCCGGACGGAACAACTACACCTCCGCCGCCGACCAGTTTGCCCTCTACCGCAAGCTGTGCCGGGGGGAGATCCTGAACGAGTCCCTCACCGCTGTGGCCCTGGATATGCTCCGCCGCCAGCGGTCCATGGACGATATCCTGCGCTATATCCCCTATCCCGTGGACTTCGCCCACAAGACCGGCGGCCTGGACTACCTGAGCCACGACGCCGGCGTCTTCTTCCAGCCCGGCGGCGACTGGTTCCTGGGTATCTTTACCTGGGACGGGCCCAGCCCCGAGGGCGACAACCGCCAAAAGCAGTTCATCGGCCGGCTGGCCCAGGCCATTTACGACACCTACGGCGCCCCCGCGCCGGCATTTTGTTCGGGAGGCTAAACGGATATGAAAGCCATTGTCATCGAACCCGTCTGTCCCCTCATGAGCCGCCCCCAGCTCCAGTGCGAGCGGGCCGATGAGGTCCTCGCCGGTATGGTGGTGGAGCTTCTGGAGGAGGTCAAGCCCGGCTGGTATCTGGCCCGGGCGCCCTACCGCTATGAGGGCTACCTTCAGGCCGAGCACGTCCTCACCGGCGACCACCTGGTCCGCCGCTGGACCGAGCGGCCCAAGCAGGTGGTCCTGAAGGGCATCTGCGACGTCCTCTCCGGACCCGCCGTGACCTGTTTCCCTCTGGCCACCCTCACCCGGGGCGCTCTTGTCTCCCCGGTGGGTACCCCCAACGACGGCGGCTGGCTCCGGGTGGAGCTGCCCGACGGCCGGGAGGGCTATACGAAATGTAGTTTCCTTGGGGAATATTACGAAAAGCCCCGGTTTGAGGACCCGGAACAGCTGCGCAAGGCGGTGGTGGAGACCGCGCTCACCTTCCAGGGCGCCCACTACCGCTGGGGCGGCAAGACCCCCATGGGCATCGACTGCTCCGGCCTGGTCTCCATGAGCTATCTCCTCAACGGGGTGGTCATCTACCGGGACGCCAACATCGTGGAGGGCTTCCCCGTCCATGAGATCCCCCGGGCCGACATGCAGCCCGGCGACCTGCTGTTCTTCCCCGGCCACGTGGCCATGTATCTGGGCGAAGGGAAGTACCTCCACTCCACAGCGAAAAACGGCAGCGACGGTGTGGTCATCAACAGCCTCAATCCGGCGGACCCGGACTACCGGGCCGACCTGGACCAGGGCATGACCGCCGTTGGCAGCATCTTTTAACGCTGGAAGCATCCGAACATACTCAATGCCCCTCCTGGACCGGAGGGGCATTTTTTTGCATATTGGGTGGCGTAGGCTTGACAAAACATGCTATACTATACTAGAAGTAGTATGCCCCCATGGATATGGGACGGACAGAACAGACAAAGGAGAAGAGCGCATCATGAGCGAGAGATACGACGTTGCCATCATTGGCTGTGGAGAGGCCGGTATCTACGCAGGCTACGAGCTGATGAAACAGAACCCCGGACTGAAGGTGGTGGTCCTGGAGCAGGGCCGGGATATTTACAGCCGGAGCTGCCCCATCGTGGCGGGGAAGGTGAAGGACTGCATCCAGTGCAAGGTCTGCGACACCATGTGCGGCTTCGGCGGCGCCGGCGCCTTCTCCGACGGTAAATTCAACTTTACCACCGCCTTCGGCGGCTGGCTCACCGACTTCATGGACGCCAAGGAGGTCATGGACCTCATTGAGTACGTGGACTCCATCAACGTGGCCCATGGCGCCACCACCGAGATGTTCTCCACCTCTACCCCCGAGGCCAAGGCCCTGGAGAAGAAGGCCCTGGAGTTCGACCTCCACCTGCTCCAGGCCCGGTGCAAGCACCTGGGCACTGAGAAGAACCTGGTCATCCTCCAGAACATCTACGAGGACCTGAAGAAGGGCATCGAGTTCCGGTTCAACACCTCCGTCAAGACCATCGACGCCGCCGACGGCGGCTACCGCCTGGGTCTGGAGAAGGGGGACGAGGTGAGCTGCGACTGGCTCATCGCCGCCCCCGGCCGCTCCGGCGCCGAGTGGTTCGCCAACGAGTGCAAGCGCCTGGGCATCCCCCTCATCAACAACCAGGTGGACATCGGCGTGCGGGTGGAGCTGCCCGCCCGGGTCTTTGAGCACATCACCAATGTGGTCTACGAGTCCAAGCTGGTCTACCGCACCAAGCAGTACGGCGACCAGGTCCGCACCTTCTGCATGAACCCCTACGGCCACGTGGTGGCCGAGAACGTGGAGGGCATCAACACGGTGAACGGCCACTC
>CALVKH010000093.1 GCA_944332575.1 uncultured Bacilli bacterium
GTGGGGGTGGACCTGTACTTCGCCGCCGTGGGCTTCCTGCTGGGCGGCGTGGTGGGGGTGGGCACCCTGGTGTGCGCCTTTCTGGTAGGACCCGCCGCCCAGCGGTTCTTCCCCATCAGCCAGCGGCTGTGCAAGGCCGCGCTGCGTCAGTTTGCGGGGGTATCTGCCCCCCAATGAGGTGAAATTATGATCATTCATTCCGTATTTGACCCGGAGTTCAAGCCCTACGGCCAGATCGTCACCGGTCTGGAGGAGACGGTAAAGGAGCTGGTGACCGCCCTGGCCGCCACCCCCCAGGGCCCGGCGGTGGAGTACGTCCCCACCGACCCCGCCCTCCAGGAGCTGCCCGCCGCGACGGAGGTCTCCGAGCACTGCTTTGGCGGCATGCCCGTCCAGCTGGGCTGGTGCAACGGCCACAACACCAAGCTCAACTGCCTGGAGTACCACCGGGACAGCGAGTTCAACCTGGGCACGGAGGACTTCATTCTGCTGCTGGCCCGGCAGGAGGAGATCGTTGACGGCCTGCTGGACACGGAAAAGGTGCAGGCCTTCAAGGTGCCCGCTGGAATGCTGGTGGAGGTCTACGCCACCACCCTGCACTACGCCCCCTGCCACTGCGACCCGGACAAGGGCTTCCGGGTGCTGGTTGCCCTCCCCTGGGGCACCAACACCGACCGGCCCGTCATGGACAACAAGACGGCAGAGGACCCCTTCCTCACCGCCCGCAACAAGTGGCTGCTGGCCCACCCCGAGTCTGATGAGGCCAAGGGCGGCGCCAAGGTGGGATTGACTGGAAAAAACATTGATATTGCCGGTGCCATTTGATATGATGTGAAAAAAGGAGCGTGTGTTGCTATGAACATTCCCGAAGTCAAACTGGGCATCATCGCGGTCTCCCGTGACTGCTTCCCCATTGCCCTGTCCACCCAGCGCCGGAAGAACATCGTCGCCGCCTACGGCGAGGGGCTCTACGAGTGCCCCATCACCGTGGAGAACGAGCTGGACGCCCTCAAGGCCCTGGAGGACGTGAAGGCCCACGGCGTCAACGCCCTGGTGGTCTTCCTGGGCAACTTCGGCCCCGAGACCCCCGAGACCCTGCTGTGCCAGAAGTTCGACGGCCCCACCATGTATGTGGCCGCCGCCGAGGGCGACGGCGACATGATCAACGGCCGCGGCGACGCCTACTGCGGCGTGCTCAACTGCTCTTATAACCTGGGTATGCGCCACCTGAAGGCCTACCTGCCCGAGTACCCCGTGGGCACCGCCCAGGAGTGCGCCGACATGATCCGGGACTTTGTCCCCATCGCCCGGGCCATCATCGGCGTCAAGAACCTGAAGATCATCACCTTCGGCCCCCGTCCCCAGGACTTCTTCGCCTGCAACGCCCCCATCAAGGGTCTCTATGAGCTGGGCGCGGAGATTGAGGAGAACTCCGAGCTGGACCTGCTGGTGGCCTACAAGGCCCACGCCGGCGACAAGCGCATCCCCGAGGTGGCCGCCGACATGAAGGCCGAAATGCCTGGGATCTACCCCGACCTGCTGGAGCGGATGGCCCAGTTTGAGCTCACCCTCCTGGACTGGGCCGAGGCCCACAAGGGCGCCCGGCAGTACGTGGCCTTTGCCGACAAGTGCTGGCCCGCCTTCCCGGAGCAGTTTGGCTTTGAGCCCTGCTATGTGAACTCCCGCCTGGCCGCCCGGGGTATTCCCGTGGCCTGCGAGGTGGACATCTACGGCGCTTTGAGCGAGTACATCGGCGCCTGCATCACCGGCGACGCCATCACCCTGCTGGACATCAACAACTCCGTCCCCCAGTACATCTACGACGAGGACATTGCCGGCAAGTTTGACTACGGCATCAAGGACACCTTCATGGGCTTCCACTGCGGCAACACTCCCAGCTGCAAGCTGTGCGGCGGCTGCGCCGTGAAGTACCAGCTCATCCAGAACCGCCTGCTGGAGAACGGCGGCGAGCCCGACTTCACCCGCGGCACCCTGGAGGGCGACATTGCCCCCGGCGAGATCACCTTCTACCGTCTCCAGTGCGACAGCCAGGGCAACCTGCGCTCCTACATCGCCCAGGGCGAGGTCCTCCCCGTGGCCACCCGCTCCTTCGGCGGCATCGGCGTCTTCGCCATCCCCGAGATGGGCCGCTTCTACCGCCACGTGCTCATCCAGAAGGGCTACCCCCACCACGGCGCCGTGGCCTTCGCCCACTGCGGCAAGGCCCTCTTCGAGGTCTTCAAATATTTTGGCATCGCCGACATCGCCTACAACCAGCCCAAGAGCCTGCCCTATCCCACCGAGAATCCCTGGGGCTGACCCTTTATTCCGGGCCTTTTCCTTCCAACGGACCCACAGACACAAAAAGCGGCGGACCTCATTGAGGTCCGCCGCTTTTGATTTGCGCAGCGAGGGTCTTACGCCCTCCCGTTCTCTTTTAAAAGGCTCCGGCGTGGTGGCAGGCCACCTGGCGCACTCCGTCGCTCCTGAGCTCCGGCTCCTGGGTGGCACAGATCTCCGTGGCGTAGGGGCAGCGGGTGTGGAACCGGCAGCCGCTGGGGGGATTCACCGGGCTGGGGATCTCCCCCTGCAGCACCATCTTCTCCTTGCCCCGGGCATGGGGATCGGCCAGGGGGATGGCGTCCAGCAGGAAACGGGTGTAGGGGTGGAGGGGCTTTTCATAGAGGTCCTCCTTGGGGGCAATCTCGCAGATCTTGCCCAGGAACATCACGCACCCCCGGTCGGCGATGAAGTTGACCACGCTGAGGTCGTGGGCGATGAAGAGATAGGTGAGTCCACGGTCCGCCTGGAGGTCCTTGAGCAGGTTGAGCACCTGGCTCTGGACGGAGACGTCCAGGGCGCTCACCGGCTCGTCACACACCACCAGCTGCGGGTTGAGGGCGATGGCCCGGGCGATGCCGATGCGCTGGCGCTGGCCGCCGGAGAACTGGTGAGGATAGCGGTTCAAAAACTCTACCGGAACGCCCACCGCCTTCATCAGCTCCAGCACCTTCTCTGTGGTCTCCTGTTTGCTGGGGCAGACGTTGTAGGTGACAAGGGGCTCGGCGATGATGTTGCGGACGGTCATGCGGGGGTTCAGGGAGGCGTAGGGGTCCTGGAAGACCATCTGTATCTTCCGGCGGTAGGGCACGAACGCCCGCTCGGAGAGGGCGGTGACCTCCTCCCCTTCAAAAAAGATCTTTCCGCTGGTGCGGGGGAGCAGATGGATGAGCAGACGTCCCAAGGTGGACTTGCCGCAGCCGCTCTCGCCCACCAGGGCCAGGGTCTCTCCCTTATAGATGGTCAGGTCCACGCCGGAGACCGCGTGGACGCAGCCCTTGCGCCCGCCGGCCAGAGGGAACTCCTTGACCAGTCCCTCCGCGCGCAGCAATACTTCCTTTTCAGGCATGGTCTCCAGCCTCCTCTCCGGCCTTTTCCATCAAAAAGCAGCGGGCACAGTGCCCTTCGCCCACGGTGTACAGCTCCGGCCGCTCCTGACGGCAGCGCTCGTCTGCATAGGGGCAGCGGTTGGAGAACAGACAGCCCTGGGGCAGATGCAGCAGGTTGGGCACCACTCCCGGGATGGTGTGCAGGTGCTCCACATGGCTGCCGATGCGTGGGATGCTGGCCATCAGGCCCTTGGTATAGGGATGGGCTGTGTGGTCAAAGAGCTCGAAGGTCTCCGCCTGCTCCATGATCTTTCCTGCGTACATGACATAGACGTAGTCGCACAGCTCGGCCACCACGCCAAGATTGTGGGTGATGATGATGATGCTCATGCCGATCTCGTCCCGGAGCTGCTTCATCAGCTGCAGGATCTGGGCCTCGATGGTGACGTCCAGGGCGGTGGTGGGCTCGTCGGCGATGAGCAGCTTGGGCCGGCAGACCATGGCCATGGCGATCATCACCCGCTGGCGCAGGCCGCCGGAGAGCTCGTGGGGGTAGCACTCATAGCGCTTCTCCGGCTCGTTGATGCCCACCTTCCGGAACATCTCAATGGACTGCTCCCTGGCCTGGGCCTTGCTGAGCTCCTTGTGGTGTAGCAGCAGCGCCTCGCTGACCTGCTTGCCCACCTTGACCACGGGGTTCAGGCTGGTCATAGGCTCCTGAAAGATCATGGTGATCTGGTCGCCGCAGATCTTGCGCAGCTCCTTCTCCTTCATGCCGGCGATGTCGCGGCCCTCCAGCAGGATCTCGCCGCTCACCACCCGGCCGGGATACTTCAGCAGCCCCATCACCGACTTGGCGGTCATGCTCTTGCCGCAGCCGCTCTCTCCCACGATGCCGATGATCTTGCCACGGGGCACCTGGATGGTGACGTCGTTGACGGCCGGGGCCTCACCCTTACGGGTGAAAAAGGAGGAGCGGAGATTTCGGATCTCCAGCACATAGTCGGAGTCCTGTACTTGTTCCTTCATTTCCATCTCCTCCTTACTGGTTCTTCATGTAGGGGTCCAGCACGTCGCGCAGGCCGTCGCCCAGGAAGTTGAAGGCCAGCACCACGATCATGATGGCCACGCAGGGCGCCAGACACAGCCAGGGCTGGTTGAACAGGAACTGCTGTCCGTCGGTGACCATGAGGCCCCAGGAGGCCGCCGGCCGCTGGGCGCCGATGCCCAGGAAGCTCAGGGAGCTCTCCGACAGGATGGCGGAGGGCACGTTGAGGGTGAAGAGCACGATGAGGGAGGGCACGCAGTTGGGCAGGACGTGCCGCAGCATGATGACGCCGCTGGACACGCCGATGGAGCGGGCGGCCTCCACGTATTCGCTCTCCTTCAGGCTGAGGGTGTGGCTGCGCACCACCCGGGCCACGCTGGCCCAGTTGATGAGGGCCAGGGCCACGAAGATGTTGATGGTGCTGGAGCCCAGAGTATACATGACCACCATGGCCAGCAGCAGACTGGGGAAGGCCAGCATGATGTCGGCCAGGCGCATGATGACGTAGTCCACCTTGCCGCCGAAGTAGCCGGACACCAGGCCCAGCACCACACCGATGAACATAGACACCAGGGTGGGCAGGATGCCCACCAGCAGGCTCAGGCGGGAGCCGTAGATCAGACGGCTGAACACGTCACGGCCCAGCTCGTCGGTGCCCAGGAGGTGCTGGGCGCTGGGCGGGGACAGGCGGGCCATGGGGTCGATCTCCTCAAAGCTGTAAGGGGCCACCACCGGCGCGAAGATGGCGGCCAGGGCGATGATGAGAATGATGACGGCGGAGAAGACCGCCAGTTTATTGTGCAGAAGCAGCTCCAGGAGGGTGTCCTTGACACCGTTCTCCTCTCCGATCTGGGAGGACAGCTCCTCCTGCGGCTGGGTAAGATCCATCTTCTTCTCTTCCAAGGTATTCAGCCCTCCCTGCGGATCCGTGGGTCCAGCACGGAATACAGCGTATCCGCGGCCAGGTTGCCCAGCATGACCAGAATGGTGGTGAAAATGACCGTGCCCTGAAGCAAAGGCATGTCCCGGCTCTGGATGGCAGTGACGGCCAGACGGCCAATGCCGTTGATGCCGAATACGGTCTCGGTGATGACGGCGCCGGAGAGCATGCTGGAGATCTGCAGGGCCATCATGGTGACCACCGGCAGCATGCTGTTTTTCAGGGCGTGGTGCAGGATGATGCCGGCATTGCTCCGGCCCTTGGCCCGGGCGGTGCTGATGTAGTCGGCCTGCATGACCTCCAGCAGGCTGGAGCGGGTCATACGGGCCACCGTACCGGCGCTGTTCCAGCCCAGAGCGATGGCCGGCAGGACCACGCTGAGGGGCTGGTCAAAGCCGGAGAGGGGGAAAATCTTTACCCGGTAGGCCAGAAAATACTGCAAAAAGAGGCAGGTCATAAACACCGGCATGGAGACGCCCACCAGGGCGCCGCCCATGAACAGCCGGTCGATGAGGCTGCTGAGCAGGCGGAAGCGCTGCTGGTTCTTGCAGATGGCGGAGATGATGCCGGCAATGATCCCCACGCCCCAGGCGAAGAGGGCCGCAAAGATCGAAAGCCGGATCGTATTGGGAAAGGCGTCCAGGATCAGCGTGGTCACAGGACGGTTGAGCTTGTAGCTGGTGCCGAAGTCACCCCGCAGGGCGTTGCCCACATAGCGGAAAAACTGCACCGGCAGCGGATTGTTGAGGCCCATTTCCTCCGTCATGCGGTCGATGACCGACTGGGAGACGTGCTCGCCCAGCAGGGTGGTGACCGGACTTCCGGGGATGATGCGCAGCATGATGAAGAGCAGCAGCACCACACCCACCAGAACCACCAGCATGCCGGCCAGCTTCTTTACAAAGCTTCTCAAAACAAAAACTCCTTTCTCCCCACGGGGAGCATTGGATTTTATCATTCCAGATGTGCCGCGCCCAGGAGTGGCTCCGTCGTGACACCGCCGCAATAATAAAAAGCGGATGCTGCCCGCAAAGGGATGCGGGCAGCATCCGGTCGCTGCTTAGGTTCAGGATTTCAGGGTGACGTCGCTGTAAATGATGTCGCCATAGCCGGCCCAGAAGGGAACGAAGGACTCCACGTTGTCGCCCACGGCAAACAGGTGCTGGCGGCTGAACAGCGGCACCCAGGCGGCGTCCTCAATGACGATCTTGTACTCCAGATCGGCGTACTCGGCCATGCGCTCCTCGGTGTCCACGATGGCGCGGGCGTCGGCCACCCGCTGCATCACCTCGGTGTCGGGGTAGTTCAGGCTGCGCAGCTTGGTCTTCTCCTCGTTACCGAAGAAGGTGTAGATAAAGTTATCGGGGTCATTGTAGTCGGCGGTCCAGGTGCCGATGAAGCTGTTCATCTCGCCGCTGGAGCGCAGGTCCAGCCAGCTGGACTCATCCATGGAGTTGATGGTGACGGTGATGCCCACCTCGGCCAGCTGCTGCTGGATGATCTGGTAGAGCAGCATCACGGAGCTGGAAGCGGAGTTGTCGGCGTCGAACTGCATGGTGAAGCCGTCGGGGTAGCCGGCCTCGGCCAGCAGAGCCTTGGACCCCTCGGGATCATAGGTGATGGTACCCTGCAGGTCGGGATTATAGCCCACCAGGCCCTGGGGGAAGATGCCGTCCTCCAGGTTGCCGTCGCCGCTGTACACAGCGTCCAGCAGGGCCTGACGGTCAATGGCCATCTGCACGGCCTTGCGCACTCTCACATCGTTGAAGGGCTCGATGTTCTGGTTCATGGACATGTAAGTAATGGCCAGGCGGTTGCCGTAGTCCAGGTTGTCGGCATACTGGGTCTTGTAGGTGCTGTCCACCACGGAGGAGTCCAGATAGTCCAGATCCAGCAAATCCAGCTCGCCGTTCTGGAACATCATGCTCTGGGTGGAGGGGTCGGGAATGACGCTGACGATGACCTTCTCCCATCGGGCAGCTCGCCCCAGTAGTTCTCATTGCGGCTCAGGGTAATGGAGGTGTTGACCTCCCAGCTGTCCACCACATAGGGGCCGGTACCGATGGTGACGGCGGGGTCGATGCCGAACTGGTCGCCGGCGGCCTCGGTCACAGCGGCGTTGTAGATGCTGCAGGAGGGAGTGGCGAGCTTGTAGAGGAAGGACGCATCGGGGGAGGTCAGGGTGATGTTCATGTGGGTGTCGTCCACGATCTCGATACCCTCCAGATCCTCCGCCTCGCCGTTGAGCACGGCCTCAGCGCCCAGGATGGGGTCCACGGACTCGGTGTTGACGCACAGGGGGTCCTTCAGCATGCGCTCAAAGGTATACTTGACGTCGTTGGTGGTCAGGGGATCGCCGTTGGAGAAGGTCACGCCCTCCTGCAGGGTAAAGCTGTAGGTCAGGCCGTCTTCAGAAACGGTATACTCCTTACACAGGTTATTTACCAAGGAGGCGGCACCGGAATCATCCACCTGTATTTCGAAGAGACGGTCAAAGACGTTCATGGGGACTTCGTAGTCCTTCGTGGTGTGCTGGACATCCATGGTGGAGATGTCGGCCACGATCGCTTTGCGCAGGGTTTTCTCAGCGGTCACCTGGGCGGATGTGCCCGAGGGAGACGTAGAATTGGATGCGGTGCCACCGCCGCATGCGGACAGGAGAGAGCAGGTCATGGCACCAACCAGCAGCAAACAGATGTTCTTCTTCATAACGGTTCCTTCACTCCTTCTTCGATAAATGCGGACACTCTGCCTGGGCCCGCAAGAGAATCCGCACGGGCACGCAGCCTGAATGCACCAAATCAGACGGACAGAACGGAATATAAGAATAGGCACGGTCTACATATGTAGACTGCGCCTTTGCTTCTCTTCCCCTCATCTGATATGTAAATTTAATATTACTTTTGCTGTTTATGCAAGTACTACGTTAAAGAGTTAAAAACAATTTCCATTTCATCCAAAGTATTTAAAATTCCAGGCTGGAGATATGACATCATTGCCAAAAAACGGTACCATCCGCCCCCTGTTTTTGTAGGCTGGACTCCCTAACTCGTCATTGTGGAGGACCGTCCCGCTCCTCTTTTTCCTCTCGGCGTTTCTCCAGCCATTTGTCCAGGAGGGTACCAACGGCGATGCCCATGATGGCGCCGAAGACAAGGCCCAGGCCCACATCCTGGACCCGGAGGCCCACCAGCAGGCCGATGACCGCCCCGGGGATGGCAAAGATCCAGGTGAAGAAGGGCTTCTTGGCCATCTGGGACTCGTCCTTGAATTTTCCGTAGTAGGGGTTATACGCCTCTCTGGGCGCTCCCAGCTTTTTCTTTTTACCCACAATCCTCCGCCCTCTCCTTTTTGGTGGCACCATCATACCACAGGCCGCTCTAAAAGTCCAATCCCCCGCCCGGCAAAGCCGGGCGGGGGATTGGTTTTCTCAAAGGCTTACAGCTTGCACAGCTCTGCGGCGGTCTGGGCGGCCAGACGGGCGTTGTTGAACACCAGCTGGATGTTGGAATCCAGGCTGTCGCCGCCGGTCAGCTCCTTCACCTTGGCCAGCAGGAAGGGAGTGCTCTCCTTGCCGTGGATGCCCTGGGCGTTGGCCTGGGCAATGGCCTCGTCGATGGCCTTGTTGATGACGGCGGGGTCCATGGAGAACTCCTCGGGGATGGGGTTGGTCACCAGCATGCCGCCCTTGAGGCCCATGTCCTGGCTGGCCTTGAAGGCAGCGGCCAGCTCGGCGGGGCTGTCCAGCTCATAGTCCACGGCAAAGCCGCTCTTGCGGGTGTAGAAGGCGGGCAGCTCCTTGGTGCCGTAGCCGATGACGGGCACGCCGTGGGTCTCCAGGTACTCCAGGGTGAGGCCCAGGTCCAGGATGGACTTGGCGCCGGCGCACACCACCATGACGGGGGTCTGAGCCAGCTCCTCCAGGTCGGCGGAGATGTCCATGGTGGTCTCGGCGCCCCGGTGGACGCCGCCGATGCCGCCGGTGGCGAAGATGCGGATGCCCGCCATATAGGCGATCATCATGGTGGTGGTGACGGTGGTGGCGCCGTCGGCACCCTTGGACACCAGCACCGCCAGGTCGCGGCGGCTGGCCTTGGTGACCTCGTGGCCCTTCTTGCCCAGGTACTCGATCTCCTCGGGGGTGAGGCCGGCCTTCAGACGGCCGCCCAGGATGGCGATGGTGGCGGGCACGGCGCCGTTTTCACGGATGATGGACTCCACCTTCAGAGCGGTCTCCACGTTCTGGGGATAGGGCATGCCGTGGGAGATGATGGTGGACTCCAGGGCCACCACGGGCTTGCCGGCGGCGACGGCCTCAGCCACCTCAGGGGATACGTCCAGATACTTGTTGAGAGACATGATCGTTACCTCCAAAAATCTATATCAATGTTTGTTGTGCACTTGCTCAAAGGCCGGCGCGGCGGCGCAGGGCGTCCACGCTCAGGTCGGGATTGATGGTCTCCTTGCCCTCCATGGAGATGGCGGAGGCGGCCTCACCGGCCAGAGCGGCCTCCCGGAGCCCCAGACCCTCCAGCCAGCCCCAGGCCAGGGCGGCCATGAAGGCGTCCCCGCAGCCGGTGGTGTTCACCATCTCGGCGAGGAGGCAGGGCACCTTTTCCCGTCCCCCCAGGTGGTCGGCGGCGTAGACGCCGTCCGCCCCCAGGCTGATGAACACCCGGTGGAGCCCCGTCTCCAGCAGAGCGTCGGCACAGCGCGCCAGACTCTCGTCGTCGGTGATGGCCACCCCGGAGAGGAGCTCGGCCTCGATGCGGTTGGGCTTGAGGGTGTGGAGCTTGCC
>CALVKH010000094.1 GCA_944332575.1 uncultured Bacilli bacterium
CGGCCCTGCATGACGGCCACCTTCTGGCCCTGGAGCGTGCCGAAAACCAGCTGGCCCTTGTGGCCGGGGGCGGTGGACACCTTGAAGTGGGGGATCTCCCCGTAGGGGACACGGATGGGGTCCTCCACCACGTCGCCCAGGAAGCCCAGGCCGGAACCCAGGATCATGGCCACCTTGGGGACAAAGGTGCCCAATTTGGAGCGGATGAAATCGGCGCTCTCCTGGTACTGGACAAAGGGAATGCTCATATGGTCGCCCTCCTTTGTGAGATTGGGTCATTTTGACGTACACGCATTTTACACCAGCCGTGGAAAAAAAGCAAGGAAAGACAGCATTTTGAGGGATAAAAGCCCCCTGGGACGGGGGCTTGGAGAAAGTTCCCCTTGTCAGGGGCCCGGTCGTGTCATATAATGTATGTCCGCAAAACATGTCCACAATACTTTTGGGAGGCAGATCATATGGCATTGACACAGGCAGACATCGCCCGCGTAAAGGCTCTGGGCTTTCTGCGCAACCGCGGCACCGAGCTCTTCTCCGGCCGCATCGTCCCCACCGGCACCGTCTTTTCCGCATGGGAGCTCATCGCCACCGCGGAGCTGGCGGCCCGCTTCGGCAACGGCAAGGTCATCCCCACCGTGCGCATGACCCTGGAGCTGCCCGGCATCCCCTATGAGCGCATCGACGAGGCCATCGAGTTCGCCGCCGCACGGGGACTGCGCTTCGGCGGCACCGGCGCCAAGATCCGCCCCGTGACCTCCTGCAAGGGCACCACCTGTGTCTTCGGTATGTACGACACCCAGGCCATGTGCCGCGCCATCCACGAGCAGTACTATCTGGGCTGGGACAAGGTCTCCCTCCCCCACAAGTTCAAGATCGCCGTGGGCGGCTGCCCCAACAGCTGCATCAAGCCCAGCCTCAATGACTTCGGCATCGAGGGCCGCCGCACCCCCGACGGCGTCCGCTTCCAGGTCTATGTGGGCGGCACCTGGGGCCGCACCACCCGCATGGGCTCCGCCTTCCCCCGCCTGGTGGAGAAGGACGAGATCTTCCCCCTTCTGGAGAAGGCCATGCTCTGGTTCCGGGAGAATGCCTACCAGAGAGAGCGCCTGGGCTCCGCTATTGACCGCATCGGCGAGGACGCCCTCTTCGCCGCCCTGGAGAGCGATGACCTCCTGAACCGCAAGGACGAGATCCTCGCCGCTCCCCTCCTCCAGAAACCCTAAGTCCTTTTCTTGTTCGTCCTTTTCTTGAAAGAAAAGGACCAAAAGAACTTTGGCATCGCTCCGGAACGGGTACGGAACGAACGCTTCTGCCCGGTGACGAAAGCCAAAACAGAGACGCAAGCGGGCGCTGCCGGTGGCAGCGCCCGCTTTGTTTTTAGAAAATGGAAAGCCATCCGTTGACCCACGCCGCAGTCCTCTCCCACATAGCGATGAACGCCACCCACGTCACAGCAACGGCAATTCCAGGCAACGGCGCCACGTCCCGACACCCACCCACGCAGGCGGCGAAAAAAGTGGGGATAGGACCACGGCCTTTCCCTGTTCCACCCAGGTAGTCCACTGTGGACGGGGCTGGTCCACAGCGGGGGCGTAAAGCCGGGCCGCCGGATTCCTATTTGGGACCGCTTAACCCCCTTCGGAGCCCCTTTTTCTTTGGATTCCAAAAACCGTTTCTTTTTCCAGCAGGGAAAAAGAAACGGGTTTTGAGCCGTCTCCCCCGTCCTTTCGCGTGACAGAAAGAAAATGCGAGAAATCAGAGAACGGCAAAACCCCCGCCCCGCCGGTATGACCGGCGGGGCGGGGGTTTCTTTTATCTTCAGAACTTGTTCTCGGTGCGGTAGCGCTTCTGGGGCACGTAGGTGCAGTGGAGGAGCTCGTGGGCCTTATGGCCACCGGGCTTGCCCAGATAGTCCTTGTAGACGGTCTGAAGCACCGGGTTTTCATGGCTCTTCCGGATGGGCATGCTCTCGTCCTGCTTGTAGAGGGCGGCGGCCCGGAGGGCGGGGATGTCGGTGAAGGAACGCACATCGGCGGGATGGAGGGGCTGTCCGCCGCCGTTGATGCACCCGCCGGGGCAGGCCATGAACTCGATGAAGTCATACTGCATGGTGCCGTTCTTCACCCCGTCCAGCACCACCTTGGCGTTGTGGAGCCCGGAGGCGGCGCACACCCGCACCGTCCGGCCGGGCAGCTGATACTCGGCCTCCTTGATGCCCTTCAGGCCACGGACCTCCTTGAACTCCAGGGGCTTCATCTCGTCGCCGGTGAGGACCTCCACCACGGTACGCAGGGCGGCCTCCATAACGCCGCCGGAGGCGCCGAAGATGACGGAGGCGCCGGTGGACAGACCCAGCATGGGATCGAACTGGCCGTCAGGCAGGTGGTCGAAGAGGATGCCGGACCGCTGGATCATGCGGGCCAGCTCACGGGTGGTGATGGAGATGTCCACGGGCATGCAGCCGTTGGCCATCCGCTGCTCCTCCCGCTGGACCTCGTACTTCTTGGCGGTGCAGGGCATCACCGAGACCACCACGATGTTCTTGGGATCGATGCCCATCTTCTCGGCGTAGTAGCTCTTCACCAGGGCGCCGAACATCTGCTGGGGAGACTTGCAGGTGGAGAGGTGGGGCAGCATGTCGGGGTGGTGCTGCTCACAGTAGCGAATCCAGCCGGGAGAGCAGGAGGTGATCATGGGCAGGGTGCCGCCCTCCTGGAGCCGCTCCAGGAACTCGGTGCCCTCCTCCATGATGGTGAAGTCGGCGGCGTTGTCCACGTCGAAGACCTTGTCGAAGCCCAGGCGGCGGAGAGCGGTGACCATCTTGCCCTCCACGTTGGTGCCGATGGGCATCTTGAAGCACTCGCCCAGGGTGACCCGGACGGAGGGGGCGGGGCCCACCACCACGTGCTTGGTGGGGTCATTGAGGGCGGCCCACACCTTGCCGGTGTCGTCCTTCTCGGAGAGGGCGCCGGTGGGACAGGCCACGATGCACTGGCCGCAGGAGACGCAGTCCACCTCGGAGAGGTCCCGGTCGAAGGCGCAGCCGATGTGGGTGGCGAAGCCGCGGTCGTTGCAGCCGATGACGCCCACCTCCTGGGTGGCACGGCACACGGCGGTGCAGCGGCGGCACAGGACACACTTGGAGTTGTCCCGGACCAGGTGGGGGGCGGAGTCCTCGATGCGGGGCAGCAGCTCGTCGTTGGCGTAGCGGACGGCGTCGATGCCCAGCTCGGCGGCCAGCTCCCGGAGCTCACAGTGGGCGTTCCGGGCGCAGGTGAGGCAGTCCATCCGGTGGTTGGAGAGGATGAGCTCCAACGTGAGCTGACGGGAGTGGCGGACCTTCTCGGTGTTGGTCTGGACCTCCATACCCTCGCTCACCGGGTAGACGCAGGAGGCCACCAGGCTCTTGGCGCCCTTGACCTCCACCACGCAGATGCGGCAGGCGCCGATCTCGTTGATGCCCTTCAGGTAGCACAGGGAGGGGATCTT
>CALVKH010000095.1 GCA_944332575.1 uncultured Bacilli bacterium
TTAGTAATACCATTCGAAGATACTGGTACCATTCCACCTTCAGCCCATTGACTTATATTATTAGGATAAGTTCTAGGCAGTTCATTAAAGAGTGTATCATAAGATACTTCTATTGTTGTATCAAAATTTATTCCATCTAAAGAAATCAATAAACCTGTATTTTTATTAACACTCATCGTAAATGTTTTAATTCTTACATTTAAATTAGTAGAAAACCATGCATAGGTAGATACAATTAATAAGATACCAACTAAGATTATTAATGCTATTGTAATTTTTTTATTTTTATTTATAAACTTTTCCTTAGTGATTTTGCTTTTACTAACCTTTTTTTTAACAGACTTTTTATTTGTATTTTTTACCATTTATCATCACCTTTTTTACACGAATAAAGAGTATATTGTACTCTTTATTCATGTTAATTAATGAAATAATCATTAATATTTATTTATTCAGTAGTAAATTAACTTTTATCAGTTATGTCCCAAGTGTCTGTTTCAGAATTAAATGTTGCTACTTTATCAGTAGATCCATCTTTAAATGTAAATGTTTCATACCATTTTGGAACACTAAATTCATCTTTATCATCATCAAAAGTTATTTCTGTATCAGTGGCAATAACAACTCCTGTATTTACATAAGATACTTTAGTTGTTTTAACAACATCTTCAGGAAGTTCAGGTCCTTCGTGATCTACATCTTCACCATAATATCTTTCTTTAGTAAATCCAAATTTAATAGAAATTTCTTTACCTAATTGTGCAAAATCATAGTTATCTATATCTTGTCCTTCAATCCATACATATACTCTTACTTTAGTAATACTGTTTGGTGCTAATGTCATAAACTCAGGTCTATCAGCTCCTGCAATATTTTTCATAGTATCTGTAAAATATGGAAATTCTACTAATTTAGCATTTTGTTTAACACCATGTTCATCTTCTTCCTCTAATAAATAATCTTCGTATGTCATAGTGTTGTCAAAATATGTATTATATCTTTCACCATCGTATATATTAACATTATCTCCTACTGTTAATTCTCTACTTATTGCATATGTAGGAATGCTTTCATATAATCCAGTACCTGTTTCTGGTTCAATCCTTTGACATTGTACCCCGGCATTATATGAATTTGAACTATTAACGATTTGTCCATCAGGTCCTGCTTTTCTTGTTAAACAAGACTCATTATACCAATTAATAGCATTTTGTACATGTTTTGTATCATTTGGTTCCCATATAGTTGCATTACGACAAATTCCTGTTACATCATTTTTAGCATTTCCATCTGCAGTTAATTCATTATCTGCACAAGTAATTTTTGTAATTGCATCTGCTCCTACAGTTCCATCTGCAATAACTCTTCCTAATTGAACAAAACCAACTCTAACAGAATTTTCAATACCAGTATTTGCTACTCCATTAATTGATACTTTTACTGAAGACTCTGGCGTTAAATAAATTGCTTCTTCATTTAATGGATTGTTTTCTGGATAATATTCTTCACCTGATAAATTCTTAATAAACAAATCAAATGCTACATATCCTTTCCCTTCAGTATATTCAATACCTCCAGTATTTGTTTTAGAATAATTGTTTACTCTACTTGCTAAAAATCTATATCCACCAGTTACTGCTGTTAAACTAGCTTTTTGATATAATTTCATTCTTGAAGATGTTGAATCCATATCTCCAACTGATGACATTGGAATTAATCCATCCGGAGCGAATGTATTAGCATTATTTACATAAACTTTTGTTTCCGGATCAGTTGGAGCTAATGAATAACTCCAATCTTTTCCATTCATTGATAAGAATAAACCTTCTGTTGTTGCTATATCAATATCAAATTTATTAACACTAACTGTTTTCATACCAATAAACCATGCATAAGTTGATGCTGATAAAAGTATTCCAAACATACAACATAAGACAACTAAATTTCTTATTTTTTTACTTCTTTTAATATTGTGATCTTTTGTCATGACTACCTCCTACTTCTTTTTATTTATCTTTAATTTCCCAAGTTACATTACCGTCTTGTTCTGTTCCTGTTGCAATTTTTTCTTTACCATTATCAGTAAATGTAAAGGCTCTAAACCAATTTGGTATAGTAAATTCATTGGCATCATCATCAAATGTTATTCTTGAATCACTTGGAACTACTGTTCCTGTATTTGTATAAGATACTTTTCTTGTTCTTTCTACATCATCTGGTAATTCTGGTGGTCCTTCGTAATCAACATCTTCACCAAAGAATCTTTCTTTACTAAATCCAAATGCTACAGAAATTTTCTTTCCTAATGAAGCAAAATCATAGTTATCTACATCTTGGCCTTCAATATATACATAGATTCTTACTTTAGTTATACTATTTGGTGCTAATGTCATAAATTCAGGTCTATCAGTACTAGTTAAATTCTTCATAGTATCTGTAAAATATGGGAACTTATATAATTTACCTGCTTGTGGTGTTCCACTAATTGATGGTGTATAACCATTATATTCTGCACCATCATATACATCTATATTATTATCCTCAGTAATAACGCCTCCTACTGCATATGTTGGATAAGCTTTTCCATCTTTTATTTCTTTACAAGATCCTCCAAAAGAACTATCTAAAGTTACATCTGTTCCTGATGCTTTTCTTGATAAACAAGATGTTGTATACCAATTAATTGCATTTTTAACGTGTTTTGTATCATTTGGTTCCCAAATTTGGGCATCTCTTGAACATATAGAAGTCGATCCTCCAGTACCACTACAATCAATTGCTCTTATCTCAGAGCCGTCAGTTGTAGGAGTTGTTGCAATAACACGTCCAATTTGTGCAAATGCTACTCTTACTGAATTTTCAATTCCTGTATTAGGTTCTCC
>CALVKH010000096.1 GCA_944332575.1 uncultured Bacilli bacterium
CTTTGTGGCCGAGTACCGCAAAGTCATTGCCCGGGGCAATGTGATGGACCTGGCCGTCGGCGTCATCATCGGCGGCGCCTTTAAAGGCATCACCGACTCTCTGGTCAGCGACATCCTCAACCCCATCCTGGGGATCTTCGCCGGCGGAAATGACGCCCTCACCGGCCTGAGCATCTCCGTCCCCGGCGGCGGAGCCATCCAGTTGGGCAGCTTTATCAACGCCGTGCTCAACTTCCTCATCATGGCTTTTGTGATCTTCTGCCTGGTCAAGGCCATGAACCGCCTCTACCGGAAGAAGGAGGAGGCGCCGGCGGCGCCCCCCGCACCCTCCAACGAGGAAAAGCTGCTCACCGAGATCCGTGACCTGCTCAAGGCACAGAAGGAGGAGAACTGAGCATGGACGACCGCAAGGACCTGCCCCCGGAGGAGCCGCAGGAGCCCTACGTCCCCGCCTCCCCCATCAAGCGGACCTGGGCCTGGGTGGCCATCGTGTACGTGGTCATCTGCACGGTGCTCTTCACCTACTACCTGGCCACCGCCCGGGTGCTCATCGGCCTGGGGTCCCTGATGGTCTGCCCCGCCCTGGCGGGTCTGGCCGTCACCACAGTGCTCCGCTACCGCAGCGGCAGGGCACGGGGCGGACGAGCGGCCTGCATTGCCCTCACCGCCGCCTGCGTGGCCCTGCTGCTCATCAATCTGTACGTGGGGATCCCCTCCCTGCTGCGGAACTTTGGAGGTTAACATGAAGGAACGGTTGGAACAGGGCCTGGCCGCCCTGGGACTGGAGCCCCCCGCCGGGGCGGTGGACCGGCTGGTGCGGTACGCCCAGCTGCTGCTGGAGCAGAACAAGGTGATGAACCTCACCGCCATCACCGAGCCCGACCAGGTGGCCGACCTCCACTTTCTCGACTCCGCCGGGGTGGCCCTGTGCGCCGACCTGGCGGGCAAGCGCCTCATCGACGTGGGCACCGGCGCCGGTTTTCCCGGCATGGTGCTCAAAATCCTGGTCCCCGACCTGGAGCTTACCCTGGTGGACAGCCTGGGCAAGCGGCTGGACTGGCTGAGCACGGTGTGCGCCGACCTGGGGCTCACCGGCGTGACCATCCGCCACGCCCGTGGCGAGGAACTCTCCCTGGACGCCGGATTCCGGGACCAGTTCGACTTCGCCACCGCCCGGGCGGTGGCCGACCTGCGGGTGCTGTGCGAGCTGTGCCTGCCCTATGTGAAGCCCGGCGGGCGGTTCCTGGCCATGAAGGCCGTGGACTGTGAGGAGGAGGTCTCCCAGGCCGGACGGGCGGTGTCGGTGCTGGGCGGGCGGCTGCTGCCCGCCTTCCGCTACCACATCCCCGGCACCGACGTGGACCGCCGGGTGGTGCCGGTGGAGAAGGTCTCCCCCACCCCCAAGGGCTACCCCCGCCGCTGGGCCAAAATGCAGAAGGCCCCCCTCTGAGCACTCCCCGCCCCTTGCCATCAAAATATTTTATGGGTTTGTGCCAAATAGGCTTTGCACTCTGGCAGAACCGATGATATAATGAGATGCGTGGGTCCAGCATTTTGACCCAACGTCATTTCCCCCGGCTGGGGGTAGGAGGTCTGCTATGGGAACCGTCATCGTGGTCACGTCCGGAAAGGGCGGCACCGGGAAGACCTCCCTCACCAGCGGCGTGGCCTCCTGTCTGGCAGCCCTGGGGCAGAAGGTGCTGTGCATCGATCTGGACATCGGCCTGCGCAACCTGGACATCTCCCTGGGCATGACCGACCGGGCGCTGATGGACTTCACCGACGTGGTGGAGGGCCGCTGCTCCCTGGAGCGGGCCGCCGTGGAGCACCCGGTGATCCGGGGCCTCTATCTGCTCACGGCGCCGGTGCGTCCCACACCCACCTCCATGAGCGAGGAAAAAATGAAAGCCATGCTGGAGACGGCACGGGCACAATTTGACTACATTCTCATCGACTCCCCCGCCGGACTGGGCAGCGGCTTTCGTCTGGCGGTGTGCGGCGCCGACCGGGCGGTGGTGGTCTCCACCAACGACTCCTCCGCCCTCCGGGACGCCCAGCGCACCGTGGTGGAGCTGGGACGGCGGCTGGACACCATCCATCTGGTGATGAACCGCATCCAGCCCAAGCTGCTCCGCCGCCTGCGCACCACCATCGACGACGCCATGGACGCCGCCGGTCTGCCTTTGTTAGGGGTGGTGCCCGAGGACAGCCAGGTGATCCTGGCCGCCAACACCGGGGAGCCGCTCATTCTGTTCAGCCGCAAGGGGGCCGCCCTGGCCTACCTGAACATCGCCAAACGTCTGATGGGGCAGCGGGTCCCCCTCATGAAGATCCGCTGAAGCGCTCTGCCGCTTTCAAAAACTGTTTTTGAGGAAAGAGAGGACTGAGTAAGGAATGAACATTGCACTGATGAGTCACGACAGGAGAAAGGAATTGATGGTGCAGTTCTGCATTGCTTACTGCGGCATCCTCTCCAAGCACACCGTCTGCGCCACCAACACCACGGGCAAGATGGTGGCTGAGGCCACCGGTCTGCCGGTGAACCTCTTCCTGTCCCACGAGCACGGCGGCAGCCAGCAGATCGGCGCCCGCATCGCCTACAATGAGATCGACATGGTCCTCTTCTTCAACGACCCCCAGACCCACGATCTGGACGCCGATGTGGACTATATCACCCGCCTGTGCGATCAGTACAACATCCCCTACGCCACCAATGTGGGCACCGCCGAGATGCTCATTCACGGTCTGGAGCGGGGCGACCTGGACTGGCGCGACATCGTCAGCCCCAAGACTGCCCCCTTTACCGTTTGATTTTCCTACTACCAGTGCGCCCGCCTTTGCAAAAAGGCGGGCGTTCAGCTTATCAAAACCCATACTGAGTTTTGATAAGCTGCTGACTTTTTCGATTTTATCGAAAAAGTTCCTGACTGCACGCGAAAGTGGGGGCTCACCGCCCCCCTTTCACACTATTCCCCTGTTATTTACTTTACGTGATCCCACTTTTTCGATCGGCTCGTGCTCTGCCTTTCCGAAAAGGTGGGTATTTTTCAACAGCAGGAGGTGTTTTTGTGGATAAAAAGACCGGACACATCCTCTCCGCCGTCGTCGCCGCCGCCGTGGTGGGGGGACTCTTCTGGCAGAACGCCGCCCTTCGGAACAAGGTGGACCAGCTCTCCCAACAGATGAGCAGCCTGAGCAATCAGCTGGTGGATACCAGGTACGACCTCTCCGACGAGATCGGCACCCTCCGGCGGGATCTGGAGGACGAGGCCAGCCTCTTTTCCACCGTGGAGACTGAGCTTGGATACGAAAACGGCGCCTTAACTCTGGCGGTGACGGTGGTGCCCAAGGAGCTGAGCGCCGGGGAGACGGCCCAGGTGGCCCTGAGCACGGGCGAGACCGCCGTCCTCACCGATGACGGCACCGGACGGCTCAGCGGCGTGCTCACCTGCTCCCTGCGGGACTCTTTGGAGCCGGTGGTGATCCTCACCGCCGGGGACCGGACCCGCCGGGAAATTCTCCCCACCCTGTGGACAAATGAGCTCTTTACCATCAAGGGGGAAAGCCGGTGGGGCGCGGAGGACGGCACATCTTCCAACGTGCTCAGCCTGACCCTCAGCGCCCCGGAAAGCAGCGCCCTTCGTCCGGAGACCGTCACAGTAGAGATGCGCTCCGCCATTCTGGAGGTGGTGGAAGGCTCCCTGGTGGACACCGTGGAGGCCGTCCCGCAGGCCGACGGCAGTTGGATCGCGGATATGGCCCAATATCTGGATAACCAAGAAGAATA
Source organism: uncultured Bacilli bacterium (assembly GCA_944332575.1). Lineage (GTDB taxonomy): Bacteria > Bacillota_I > Bacilli_A > RF39 > UBA660 > RGIG3091. The sequence continues at coordinate 3,788 of CALVKH010000096.1, forward strand.
TGACTATGACTTCTGGATCTCCGTCACCTCCGCGGAGGGGCTGGTCCTGCGCAGCGATCAGCCCGTGGCCGACTGCCAACAGCGCGACGGCGGGTCCAGTCACAGCCGGAGCGAAGGGGACTTCGCCCTCTACGCCGACTTCGGCGAGGCGTGAGGACGCCCCCCTTCCCTGTCTCCGGCCCCATTTGGGGCCGGAGTTTTTTTATATGATTTAGATGATATGACAGTTATTTGTATCAAAAGAAAATGGATGGAAAAAACCCTTGCGCTTTTTCCCACAGGTTACTAAAATAGACCAGTGGCGGATGGCAATAGTCCATCTGTTACTTTTTGGCACACCCCAAGTGAAAATACATTTTTTTACAAAAAGGAGTGACACCTGTATGGTGCGTGCCCGCGTAGACCAAAAGACATTCATGGCCTTTATGATCCCCTTTCTCCTCACCATCGCCACCGCCGGACTGCTGCTGCTGGCCGTCTACAGCTCCCCCGACCCCGACAACAGCATCCTGGTAGACATTTTGCTGAACCTCTGGATGATCAGCCTCTATGCCTGGCTGCCCATCTTCATCGTGCTGGGCATTGCCTTTGTATATATGGGCTGGTATCCTCCCACCTTTTTTAAAAAAACGGACCCCTTCCTCTGCCGGAGCGACCGGGAGAAGTGGGCCGCGGCGGCAGGGTATCTGCCCCTGCTGGAGCTCCACGCCAGCCTGCCCGACACGGTGGAGGACACCGGGCTGGTGGGCGGCGGACGTCCCGCACCCAGCCGCCGGAAACGCTATCGTGCTTTCCTGTCCACGAACTTCCATATCACCGACCGTGAGAGCGGCCTGGCCGTGCTGGAGCGTCTGGTGGCCTCCCGTCAGGCCAGGGACCTGTGCTGGGGCGTCCTCATCGCCGGGATGCTCTTCGTGTGCCGCTGGCTCAAGCGGGATGAGCTCAACGACTGGTACGGCAGGTTCATGACGCCCATCCAGGATCAGTTCCACTCCTGGACCGAGCTTAACCTGCGCTTCCAGGAGGAGGAGGCCGCCGCCGGCATGAATGACGAGAGCGTGCAGGTCCTCCGGAACGCGGTGGAGCGGGAGCGGAACGGGCTCTACCAGGTCCGTTTCCTTTAAAATCCCCTTTCTGACCGTAAAAACCGGGGAAAATGGTTGACTTTTTCCCCACTGTGGGATACTATTGTTACGCTCACCGCCACGACGGGTCATGAGTAACCCCCAGCACCGCCGGACAGAGAGGGACGCCACAGGCTGCAAGCGTCCCACGGCAAGGAGAGGGCGAAGACAGTCCCACCAGCGGGCCCGGAGACGGGCGCGGTCCCCTTCCCGCAACAGAAGGCAAAAGGACGGCCTGCCCGCAGGGCCGTTGAAAATGGGTGGCACCACGAAAGCAGGCGCTTTCGTCCCATTGAGGGACGAGAGCGCCTTTTTTGTTTTTGGCACCAAAACCGTCCTTCCGACCCAAAGAGAAAAGGAGTGTTATGATGGACCGTATCAAACCCCGCACCCTCTCCGGCTTCATGGAGTTACTGCCCCGGGACCAGGTGGTCTTTGACCGGATGGTGGCCATCCTCCGGGAGAGCTACAGCCTGTACGGCTTCACCCCCCTGGACACCCCCGCCATCGAGGCCAGTGAGGTCCTCCTGGCCAAGGGCGGCGGCGAGACCGAAAAGCAGATCTACCGCTTTACCAAGGGAGACACCGACCTGTCCCTGCGCTTTGACCTGACCGTGCCCCTGGCCAAGTACGTGGCCCTCCACTACAACGAGCTCTCCTTCCCCTTCCGCCGGTTCCAGATCGGCAAGGTCTACCGGGGTGAGCGTGCCCAGCGGGGCCGGTTCCGGGAGTTCTACCAGGCCGACATCGACGTCATCGGCGACGGCAAGCTGGACATCGCCAACGAGGCCGAGGTGCCCGCCATCATCTATAAGACCTTCACCGCCCTGGGCCTGAAGCGCTTCAAGATCCGGGTCAACAACCGGAAGGTGCTCAACGGCCTCTTCGACCTGCTGGGTCTGAAGGAGCAGGCCGGCGACGTCATGCGCACCATCGACAAGCTGGAGAAAATCGGCCCCGAGAAGGTGAAGGCCATCCTGGTGGACGACTTCTCCGTCCCCGCCGCCACCGCCGACCAGCTCCTGGAGCTCCTCTCCACCAACGACCCCATGGCCGCCCTGGAGGGCTTCAAGGGCAAGAACGAGCTGCTGGACCTGGGCATCGACGAGCTCTCCACCGTGGTCAAATACATGGCCGCCTTCGGCGTCCCCGCCGACCACTTCATGGTGGACCTCACCATCGCCCGTGGCCTGGACTACTACACCGGCACCGTCTACGAGACCGTCATGCTGGACCATCCCGAGATCGGTTCCATCTGCTCCGGCGGCAGATATGATAACCTTGCGGAATATTATACCGAAAAACAACTTCCCGGAGTGGGCATTTCCATCGGTCTCACCCGTCTGTTCTTCGTTTTGCAGGACCAGGGCTATCTGAACCCGGAGGTCCTCACCGCCCCCGCCGACCTGCTGGTACTGCCCATGACCGGCGACCTCACCGCCGCCATCTCCTTCGCCACCGCCTGCCGTGCCGCCGGCATCCGCACCCAGCTCTACACCGAGGCCAAGAAGTTCAAGGCCAAGATGAACTATGCCGACAAGACCGGCATCCCCTTCGCCGCCTTCCTGGGCGAGGACGAGATCAATGCCGGCACCGTCACCGTGAAGAACCTGCTGCTGGCCGACCCCTCCACCCCCGAGGAGGCGGAGGAGCAGAAGGCCGCCGGCCTCTTCAAGCAGGTGACCCTCCCCACCGCGGAGGCCGTGAACTACGTCAAGACCCACCTGGAGGCCCGGCCCCAGACCCAGCCCATCCTGGACGCCCCTGCCCTGGCGGAGAAGTACCACCTGGAGCAGCCCTGAGAGAGGAAAACGCGGCGTGTCTGAGAAGCCGCGCCCCACAAAGAAAAGTAAGAGGGAAAAGTGAAGCGTGAAGAGGGATGGAGCTGCACCTCACGCCGAAACACCCAACCTGCGCCGCAGCAACGGGAATACCAGTCAGCGCCACCACGCCCCGACGCCCACCCACGCAGGCGGCGAAAAAAGTGGGGATAGGACCACGGCTTGCCCCTGTTCCACCGAGGTAGTCTACCGTAGACGGGGCTGGACCTCAACGGGGGCGTAAAGCCGGGCCGCCGGATTCCTATTTGGGACCACTCAACCCGCTTAGAGGCCCCTTTTTCTTTGGATTCCAAAAACCGTTCTTTTTCCAGCAGGGAAAAAGAAACGGGTTTTGAACCGTCTCTCCCGTCTTTTTACGCGGAGAATATTTGACTCTACCCCCTATTTTTAAATCCCATTAGGATAAACCAATATCAATATTACAAACTGGAGTTGATTTTTCATGATGCAGTCCCGCACCCACACCTGTGGGGAGCTCCGCATGGAGCATGTGGGCCAGACCGTCACCCTGGCCGGTTTTTTGGAGAATGTCCGTGAGGTGGGCCAGAATCTGGCCTTCGCCGTCCTCCGTGACTTCTACGGCACCACCCAGGTGGTCATCGAGAACGAGGCCATGATGGCCGTCATCAAGCCCCTCAACAAGGAGTCCACCATCCAGGTCACCGGCGTAGTCCGGGAGCGTGACTCCAAGAACCCCAAGCTGCCCACCGGCGACATCGAGGTGGTGCCCGAGAAGATCGAGGTGCTGGGCCGCTGCCGCCACAACGAGCTCCCCTTCCCCATCAACCGCAGCCGGGAGGCCGACGAGTCCGCCCGCCTGAAGTACCGCTATCTGGACCTCCGGAACCCGGCGGTGAAGAACAACATCGTCCTGCGCTGCAACGTGGTGTCCGCCCTTCGGCAGGCCATGACCGCCCACAACTTCCTGGAGATCACCACCCCCATCCTCACCGCCTCCTCCCCGGAGGGCGCCCGTGACTACCTGGTGCCCAGCCGCAAGCACCCCGGCAAGTTCTACGCCCTGCCCCAGGCCCCCCAGCAGTTCAAGCAGCTGCTGATGGCCTCCGGCTTCGACCGCTACTTCCAGATCGCCCCCTGCTTCCGGGACGAGGACGCTCGGGGCGACCGCTCTCCCGGCGAGTTCTACCAGCTGGACATGGAGATGGCCTTCGCCGACCAGGAGGACGTATTCGCCGTGCTGGAGGACGTGCTGCCCCCCATCTTCGCCAAGTACGGCACCTATAACATCGCCTCCACCGCCCCCTTCGCCCGCATCCCCTATCTGGAGGCCATGGACAAGTACGGCTCCGACAAGCCCGACCTGCGCATCGACCTCACCGTGCAGGACGCCACCGAGGTGCTGGGTTCCTGTGGCTTCGGCCCCTTCGAGGGCAACACCGTGAAGGCCGTCCCCGTCACCGGCTTCACCGCCACCCGCAAGCAGATCGACAAGCTGTGCGCCGACGTGGAGGTCCAGTCCGGCGAGAAGGTCTACTGGTTCCGCTACGACGAGAACGGCGAGATCGTGGGCGGCATCGCCAAGTTCGTCCAGCCCATCAAGGACCAGGTGGTCGCCGCCCTGGGTCTGGAGAAGGGCTCCTTCGTGGGCCTCACCGCCGGGAAGAAGCTGGCGGCCCAGAAGGCCGCCGGCGTCCTCATCAAGATGCTCCCCGCCCTGGCCCCCCAGCACATGGACAAGGAGCGCTACGAGTTCTGCTGGATCGTGGACTTCCCCATGTACGAGATCGGCGAGGAGTCCGGCGAGCTGGAGTTCTGCCACAACCCCTTCTCCATGCCCAACGGCGGCCTGGAGATCCTGAAGAAGGCGGCCGCCGGCGAGGTGGACCCCCTCACCATCACCGCCTACCAGTATGACCTGGTGTGCAACGGCGTGGAGCTCTCCTCCGGCGCCGTCCGGAACCATGATCCCGAGATCATGATCGAGGCCTTCCAGCTGGTGCGGCTGGGCGAGGAGGACGTAAAGGCCAAGTTCCCCGCCATGTACAACGCCTTCACCTACGGAGCCCCCCCGCATGCCGGCATCGCCCCCGGCGTGGACCGCATGGTCATGCTGCTGGCCGGCGAGGACTCCATCCGGGAGATCATCCCCTTCCCCATGAACAAGAA
>CALVKH010000097.1 GCA_944332575.1 uncultured Bacilli bacterium
TCCGCCCCCCTGCTGTCCTACGTGGCGGGGCTGAACAACACCACCGCCAAGAATATCGTGGCCTACCGGGAGGAGAACGGCGCCTTTACCGGGCGCAAGCAGGTGCTCAAGGTGCCCAAGCTGGGCCCCAAGGCCTTCGAGCAGTGCGCCGGCTTCCTGCGGGTGCCGGAGAGCAAGAACGTGCTGGACAACACCGCCGTCCACCCGGAGAGCTATGCCGCGGCGGAAAAACTTCTCTCCCTGTGCGGCTGTGAACTCTCCGCCGTGAAGGCGGGGACCCTCACCGACCTCCGGGACCGGGTGGCAAACTACGGCGAAGCCGCCGCCGCCGATGCCTGCGGGGTGGGCGTCCCCACCCTCCGGGACGTGGTGGCCGAGCTCATGAAGCCGGGCCGGGACCCCCGTGACGAGCTGCCCAAGCCCATCCTCCGCACCGACGTGCTGGAGATGAAGGACTTAAGGCCCGGTATGGAGCTTACCGGCACCGTACGCAACGTCATCGACTTCGGCGTCTTTGTGGACATCGGCGTCCACCAGGACGGCCTGGTCCACATCTCTCAGCTGAACACTCCCCGCCGTGTGAACCACCCCTCCCAGGTCTGCGCCGTGGGGGACGTGGTCACCGTCTGGGTGCTGGACGTGGACGAGAAGAAAAAGCGCATCAGCCTTACCATGAAAAAGCCCAAGGACCAGACCGTATAAGGAGGTTCTGTCATGAGCATGCTCAGCTTCGATGAGGTGGGCCTTCTGCTGGATGACATGGCCGAGGAGTTCCCGCCGGAGTTCTTTGAAGCGCTCAACGGCGGGGTGGCTCTGCTGCCCGAGGCCAAGCCAGACCCGGAGTTTCCCCCGGCGAGATGTATATTCTGGGTGAATACTGCAACGACATGATGGGCCGGCACATCAACCTCTACTACGGCTCCTTCGCCGCCCTGGCACAGCAGGAGAACTGGACGGAGGAGGACTGGGAGGACGAGCTGTGGGAGACCTTCGCCCACGAGTTCACCCACCACATCGAGGGTCTGGCCGGAGAGCGGGGCCTGGAGATCAAGGACGAGGCCTTCCTGGAGGAGTACCGCCGGGGACGGGAATAACACATAAACCTGGGCCGGAGATGAGCATGCTCATCTCCGGCCCATTTGTTTACCGAAAAATCTCCATAAGACGGCAGGTGCGCCGCAGTGGTGCGGGGGAGCTCGAGGGGTCGGCAGCCCGCCTCGAGTGAGATTAAATCCCCCTCAGTCCTTGCTCTGCAAGGGCTGAGGCGCGCAAAGCGCGGCCTTTTCCGCCCTTCCACGGCGGAAAAGGAACGGGATTTTATTTCTGCCAGTCGGCGGGATAGACAAAGTAGAGGAAGCGGACCTTCCCCTTGGCAGAGAACTGGATCTCGCTGCCCCGGGGGATATGGATGACCTCGCCCGGTCCGGCGGAGACCGTCTCGCCCCCCACCAGGATGTCCAGCCGTCCATCGATGACATAGTCCATCTCGTCATAGGTGAGCGTCCAGGGGAAGGTGGTCTTTTCCATGACCATGAGGCCGCAGCCCAGCCGGGGGGCCTCCTCCAGGGAAAAGAGGTCCCGGGTCCACACCCGGTCCCCGCTCCTGCCGGTGTCCAGCCGGTCCTCCTCCCGGACCTCCAGCCGTGGAACCGCCACCGAGCGCACGCCGTGGGCGGCGGAGCGCTCCGGCGCCGGGGTGCCCCCCAGCTTCTCCAGCAGTACCTGGCGCACCAGCTTTTCCAGGGCGTTTTTATCGATATCAGCCATGGGATCACTCCTTTCGGGTGAGGAGCATGGCCACCGCCACAGCGGTGATGCCCCCCGTCAGCTTGGCCACGATCATGGGGAAGATCATGGTATCGTCGAAGCCCGCCGTAAAGCCCAGGTGGTCGCCAAAGACGAAGGCCGCCGACACGGCGAAGGCCACGTTGACCACCTTGCCCCGGCGGTCCATGTCGGGCAGCATGCCGAACATGGGGATGTTGTTGGCCAAGGTGGCCACCAGTCCCGCCGCCGCCACGTCGTTGACCCCCAGCAGCCGCCCCAGCTTCAGCAGGGGCTTTTGGAACACTTTCGTGATGACAAAGACCAGGGGGAAGGCCCCGGCCAGGACGATGGCGATCTCCCCCACCACGGCAAAGCCCTCCTGGATGGGTGCCATACCGGGGATGAGGACCAGCCCGGTGAGGGACTCCACGATGGCGGCGGCCAGGCCCACGGTGATGACGGCCACCACCACCTTGCCGAAGACGGCGAAGCCCTTCACCATGGCGCCGGGGATCTTCCACAGCCCCAGGGCCAGGAGGAGGGCGATGAGGACGATGGGGATGAGGTTCCGGAGCACCATGCCCACCGGGAAGCCGGCAACCAGGCCGCCCACAAAGGCGCCCAGGGGGATGGTGACCACGCCGCAGAGCACCCCCCTGGCCAGGGGCTCCAGGTCCTCCTTTTTCAAGATGCCCAGGGCCACCGGGATGGTAAAGACGATGGTGGGTCCCAGCATGGCTCCCACGATGAGCCCGCCGAACTGCCCCGCCTCCTCGGTGAGGGCCAGCTCACGAGCCAGGGCGGCGCCCCCCATGTCGTTTGCCAGGATGGTGCCGGCAAACATGGCCGGGTCGGCCCCCAGGAAGGCGTAGACCGGCACCACCACCGGCCGCAGCAGGTCGGAGAGCACCGGCGCCAGACAGAGGATACCGATCATGGCCAGGGCCAGAGAGCCCATGGCCAGAATGCCCTCCTCGAATTTCTCCCCCAGGCCGAAGCGGTTCCCCGCGATGCGGTCCAGGGCGCCCAGCACCAGAAAGACGGCCATGAGGCCGATGATGATCTCATTGATGGACAATGGGCTCCCCTCCTCTCAGGATTCCACCCGGTCCACGATGCCCACGATGGCGGCGTCCACGGGGATGTGCTCCCCCGCCGCGATCCGGGCGCCGCCGCCCCGGGTGACCAGCACCTTGTCGCCCGGCCCCGCCCCCGCCTGGTCGGCGCACACCAGGGCGGGACCCTGATAGCCCTCCGGGGACACCAGCAAAAAGGTCTGGCCTGTCAATGCCTCCGCCTTCCGGGTGCACCACACACTACCGATGACGATCCCTAACAACACAAATGCCCATCTCCCGCAGCCCTCGCTCCAGGGCCATAAATTTCTGATAGATGCCCAAAGGGGCACACCTGCGATAGTCCTTGTACTCCAGGCCCGACTCCAGCACCTGGACCTTCCGCCCCTCCAGCAGGGCCCGGAGGACCGCCCCCTCCTCATCGGTGAGGGCAAGGCCCAGGGACAGCGAGCCCATCTGCTCCACCGGCAGCCGGGCGATGACCAGGGCTCCGTCCCGTGTCTCCAAAACCACGGACATCCCTCCTTTTTACGGCAAAATGAATCCACGGTCCCCCTTCTGAAAACCGCAGGCATTTGCCTCGTCGTAGTCCAGGTGGGCGGCGGTGGCGAAGTCGGACCGCACCCGGACTTCCACGTCTCCAAAGATGAGGGGGCGGGCGGTCAGTGTCTTCAGCCGGACCCTCTGCCCGTCCTCCACCCCCAGGCGGCGGGCGTCGGCAGGGGTCATGTGGATGTGCCGCTTGGCCACCATCAGCCCCCGGTCCAGGCAGAGGACCCGGTCTCCGTACCGCAGCACGAAGCCCGGCGTCCCGTCCAGGTCCCCGGACAGCCGCACCGGCGGCGTCACCCCCAGGGTGACGGCATCGGTGAGGGAGATCTCCGCCTGACATTCCTTCCGCTCCGGCCCCAGCACCACCACCTTGTCCAGCACCCCCTTGGGCCCGCACAGCTGCACCCGCTCGGCGCAGACGAACTGCCCCGGCTGGGAGAGGTCCCGCACGGGGGTCAGCCGGTGGCCCGGCCCGAAGAGCCGGTCCACCCCCTCCCGGCTCAGGTGGACGTGGCGTCCGCTGGCCTCCATGGGGACGGTGAGGGCGCGGAGCACCCCCTCGATGAGTCCTTCTCTATCATGTGTGTCCATACTTTCCCGCCTTCAGCTTGATCATCATGATCCACAGGAGAGAGGAGAGCCGGTTGAGGCCCAGGATGATGTCCCCCCGGGCCACGCCGCCGTTCTCGTCCCGGAAGGCCCGGTAGGCGGCAAGCTCCGTCTGCCGGACCACCGCGCGCACCTTGTTCACCGCCAGGATGGCGGGGGAGTCGGTGTAGTGGATGAGGAAGTGGCCCTGGCCGTAGTATTTCTCCGGGTAGTGGGACCGCTCCCGCAGCTCCTCGGGGGTCATGCCGCAGAGCCTAACCTCCCCCACCGGCTCCGAGAGCACGTCGAAGCGGATGAAGCGCCGGACAAAGTCCAGCACCTCCTCCAGCTCCTCCGCCAGGCCGGGCACCCCCTCCCGGACGCAGACCTGCTGACACAGGGCGATCTCCCCCTCCAGCAGGTCGATCATGCCCCGGAAGGCGATGCGGGGGTGGTCCTTGAAAACCAGAATGTTGCCCCTCAGGTGGGTCATGTGCTCCGGTTTCTCCTCCAGCCCCACCCCAAAGGCGGTCTGATACCGGGCAGCGCCGGGGGCAGACTCCTCTTTGCCCTGGGGATAGACCACCTCCACCCGGTGCTCCCGGAGGAAGGACCGGGCGGAGGGGGTGAGGACGTCCCCCCGGGCCACCACCACCGGTCCCCGGGTGCCGTTATCCGACATCTGCCGGACCCGCTCCTCCGTCAAGAGGGCCACGGCTTAGCCCTCCCGGTCGAATTCCCCGGCCTTGTGGGGCAGAATGCCATCCACCTCGGCGTGGGGGCGGGGAATGACGTGGACGGAGATGAGCTCCCCCACCTTCTCGGCGGCGGCGGCTCCAGCGTCGGTGGCCGCCTTCACGGCCCCCACATCTCCCCGGACCATGACGGTCACCAGGCCGCCGCCCACCTGCTCCTTGCCCACCAGCTGGACGTTGGCCGCCTTCACCATGGCGTCGGCCGCCTCAATGGCCCCCACCAGTCCCTTGGTCTCCACCATACCCAGCGCGTTCGTATTTGCCATTTGATTTGTGCTCCTTTCCTGTCTGGGGGTATCCCCCTTGTGCTCCTCTGTCTTGGCCGCCTTCGCTGGCCCGCCGCCCTTCACGGCGGCGGCCAGGCTGGTCAATTCTTCCTTGGCGGGGGCCTTCCGCCCCCGGGCGGAGGAGGTCTTCTTCTCCTCCTTGGCCGCCCCCTTGGCGGCCTCTGCCGCCTCCCGCAGGAGGTCGGCGGGCGGGTCATACATGGTCCCCTCGGTCTGGACCCGGTCCTGGAGGTCCTCCCCCGGCTGGGGGACGGGCAGCTCAGGACCCTCCGCGTTTTTTGCTCTCATCTCATGTCAGCCTCCTGACGATCTGATCCACCAGCTCCCGGAGGAGGGCGTCGTCCACAGCCGGGCCCCCGGAACTCTGCCAGGGGGCGGCGGCGCCGCCGCCCCGCAGCGCCTCCAGCTCCTTCACGCCCCAGGCCACCCGCTTGATGTTGATGAGGTCCAGAGGGCCGATGTTGTTGGAGGAGGAGGAGCCGCCCACCGCGCCGCACCCCAGGGTGAGGGCGGGGAAGAGGCAGGTGGTGGCGCCGATGCCGCCCAGGGCGGAGGGGGTGTTCACCAGCACCCGGCTGGCGGGGACGGCCTGGGCAAAGCGTTTGACCACGGCCTCGTCCTCGGCGTGGATGGAGAAGGTGTGGCCCGCCCCCTCCCACTCCAGGATCTCCACGCAGCGCCGGAGGACGGCCTCCTCGTCCTGCTCCACGTAATAGGCCAGGATGAGCCCCAGCTTCTCGCTGGAGTAGGGGTAGCCGGGGCCCACGCCCGTTTCCCGGGCCACCAGCACTCGGGCGGTGGCTGGCACCTTGTCCAACCCGGCCAGCTTGGCCACCGTCTCCACGCTCTTGCCCACGATGGCCGGGTTCATGGTTCCGTTGGCGCGCAGGATGAACTTGGAGAGCTTTTTGTGCTCCTCGTCGCTGAGGAGGTAGGCCCCCTGGCGCTTGAGCTCCTCCGACACCGCCCCCTCCATGGCCCGGGTGGTGACGATGGATTGCTCGCTGGCACAGATGGTGCCGTTATCAAAGGTCTTGGAGTCCAAAATCCGCTTCACCGCCTGGGCGACATTGGCGGTGTGGTGGATATAGGCCGGGCCGTTGCCCGCCCCCACGCCGATGGCCGGGGTGCCAGAGGAGTAGGCCGCCTTGACCATGGCGGCGCCGCCGGTGGCCAGGATGAGACGGGTGTGGTCGTGCTTCATGAGGGCGCTTGTGGCCTCCAGAGTGGGGGTGGCGATGCAGGCGATGGACCCCTCGGGCGCTCCCGCCTGCCGTGCGGCTTCCGAGACCACCTTCACCGTCTCACCGATGCACTTGATGGCGCTGGGGTGGGGGGAAAAGATGATGGGGTTGCCCGCCTTCATACAGATCATGGCCTTGTAGATGACGGTGGAGGTGGGGTTGGTGGAGGGCACCAGCCCCGCCACCACGCCAACGGGCACCCCAATGTCGATGGTCCGCTTCTCCCTGTCCTGGGCCAGGATGCCGTGGGTCTTTTCCTCCTTGATGGCGTCGTAGAGGGTGAGGGCGGCAAAGCGGTTCTTGATCTCCTTGTCCTCCGCCCTGCCGTAGCCCGTCTCCTCCACCGCCATCTGGGCAAGCCGCCGGGCGTGCTGGGCGCCGGCCTGTGAGATGGCCGCCGTGATGCGGTCCAGGTCGGCCTGGCTCATGGCCGCCAGGGCCCTCTGGGCCTCTCTGGCCTTGCCCACCAGGTCCCGGACCTCCTGGATGGAGCGCAGGTCCTTGTCCAGCTTCATGGGTTCTGTCATATTCACACCTCCCTGGGTTGTCCGGCCACGTTCAGCACCGCAGCCGCAAAGGCTTCGCAGGCGGCCCACCGGATGTTCCATCCGGTGGGGACCCGGTCCTCTTCACATGCTCGGGGCAAATGAATTGCCTCTGCGCCAAGGTTTTGGGCCACAGGCCCAAAACGCTTGTGCGCGCCTTCGGCGCGGCTCGCTTCCGCTCGCGGGCCGCCTGTTCTTTTCTTCATGCCTCAGACCTCCCTGGGACGCCCGGCTACATCCAGCACCGCCGCCGCAAAGGCCTGACAGGCGGCCTTGCAGGCGCTCTGGGTGCCGGTGAGGAGCCCGCCGCCGAAGTTGGTCTCGCTGGGTGGCTCAAAGAGGGCGGCCAGGGTCACATCCGCCGCCTTCATGGCCTCGTCCAGCCCCACCACCGCCTCCAGGGGCGGCGCGATGAGGTAGGCCAGGGCCTCCCCCTCCCGCACCCCGGCGGTCTTGGAGAGGTAGCTCCCCGTCCGGGATACGGTGTGGGCGAAATAGACGATGGAGTCGTCGGCGTTGGCGGAGCGGAAGCCCACCCCGCTCTCGAAAAATTCCACCGCCGCCTTGAGCCCGCTCTTCACCTCGGAGGGGTTGGGCCCGGCCAGGATGCCGATGACCTCCCCCGCCAATTTTGTGTTGGCGTTGGCAGCCCCGGCGTAAAGGCTCCGGCCATACACCACTTCCACGGCGGCTGCCTTGGTGGCCTCGTCCAGGGCACAGTAGGTCACGTCGTCGCTGTCGGCGGTGAGGATACCGATAGACCGGAACTCCGGCCTTAGGCCCAGCTTTTCCGCCAGGGACTCAGACACGTTGGCAATGGTGCGGGTGGCCAGAGCGTTACATTTGAGAAGATCCCCCGTCATGCCCCCACTCCTCTCGCCAGCTCGATGCCGGAGGCCTTTTTCTCCAGCATGGTTTTGATGAGCTCCGCAATATGGGCACCCGCCTCCACCGCCGTTGTCCCCTGCCTGTGGATATTGGAGATGACGGTCCGCTTGGATTCCGGGATGCCGATGTGGGCGCCGTAGGTGAGGTAGGCCGACATGGACTCCGCCGTCACCAGGCCGGGCCGCTCCCCCACCAGCATGCACACCACCTCGGCGCCGGTGAGCTCGCCGATGTGATCGGAGGCGCCCACCCGGCAGTATTTCACAAAGAGGGTGGGCCCGGCGTCGATGCCGTAGCTCTTCAGGCCCGCCCGGATGGCCTCCATGCAGTCGGCGGCGTTGGCCTCGATGGCGGCGGAGCTGAGGCCGTCCCCCACCACCAGGGCCACCTTGGGGGCATGGCCCAGGGTCTTCTGGATGAGGGCCTGCTGCTCTTCGTCAAAGCGGCGGCCCTTGTCGGGCCGGGTCAGGTACTCGTCCTTGTCTTTGCACAGGGTGTGGAGAGGGACATAGCCCTGGGCCTTCACAAAGTCGTCGCTCACGTGGGAGAAGACCGAGTCCTGGGCGGCGGCGTGGTCGCACCGCATGCGGAGCATGGTTTCGGTCTTGTACCGGGCGCCCGCCCGGCCCATGCCCAGCCGGGCAGGGGTCTTGGCCTTCAGCTCCAGGAAGGCAGGACCGTTTTTCGGGTTTTGGACCAGGTAGAGCCGCCGCAGGTCCACCCCGGCGATGTCGGAGAGCTCCCCGCCCTCCGATGCCGGGCCGGGCTCCATGGGGTGATAGTCGGCCCCCTTCACCTGGGGGGTGGGGGCCTGACCCATCAGGTCGGCCACCATCCGCTCCACCAGGGCCCGCAGTTCTTT
>CALVKH010000098.1 GCA_944332575.1 uncultured Bacilli bacterium
TCACCCTGGCGGTGATGAACCTGCTGCCCATCCGCGCACTGGACGGCGGTCGGATCTTCTTCCTGGTGGTGAACTGGCTTTTTGCCCGGGTGACCCGCCGGAAGCTGGACCCCAAGTACGAGGGCTATGTCCATATGGCCGGATTTGTCTTTCTGCTGCTGCTGATGGTGGTGGTGGCCTTTAACGACGTGGTCCGCATCATAACCTAAACATTGACTTCAGCCGGCGGAGTTGGCCTTCCAGCTCCGCCGGCCATACCTGTTTTTAGGAGGCAGCGTACATGAGCAAGCAGATCCTGGTGGGGGGCGTGCCGGTGGGCGGCGGCGCCCCGGTGACCATCCAGTCCATGTGCAACACCCGCACCGACGATGTGGAGGCCACCGTGGAGCAGATCCTCCGGCTGGAGGAGGCGGGGTGCGAGATCATCCGGGTGGCGGTGCCCGATTTGGCGGCTGCCAGGGCGGTGGGCGCCATCAAGGAGCGCATCCACATCCCCCTGGTGGTGGACATCCACTTCGACTACAAGCTGGCCCTGGAGTCGGTGGCTGCCGGCGCCGACGCCGTGCGCATCAACCCGGGCAACATCGGCGACGCCGACCGGGTAAAGGCGGTGGCCCAGGCCTGCGCCGGAAAGGGAATCCCCATCCGCATCGGCGTTAACGGCGGCTCCCTGGAAAAGGAGCTGTTGGCCAAGTACGGCGGTCCTACCCCCGAGGCCCTGGTGGAGTCGGCCTTCGGCCACATCAAACTGCTCAACCGCTGGGACTTTGACGACATCTGTGTGTCTCTGAAAACTTCCAGCGTTCCCGGCACCATCGCCGCCTACCGGAAGATGGCCGCCGAGAGTGATTACCCCCTACACGTGGGCCTCACCGAGGCGGGCACGCCCCGCATGGGCATTCTGAAATCCGCCGTGGGCATCGGCGGCCTGCTGGCCCTGGGCATCGGGGACACCATTCGGGTGTCCCTTTCCGCCGACCCAGTGGAGGAGGTCTACGCCGCCCAGGACATTCTGCGGGTGGTGGGCCTCCGTAAGGACGCCCCTGAGCTCATCTCCTGCCCCACCTGTGGCCGGACAAAGATCGACCTCATCGGCTTGGCCCACGAGGTGGAGGAGCGGCTGCGTGCGGTCCACAAGCCCATCACCGTGGCCGTCATGGGCTGTGTGGTCAACGGCCCCGGCGAGGCCCGGGAGGCCGACGTGGGCATCGCCGGCGGCGACGGTGTTGGTCTCCTCTTCCGCAAGGGGGAGATCGTGAAAAAGGTGCCCCAGGCGGAGCTGGTGGACGAGCTCTTCCGCCTTATTGAAACCCTGTAGATTTGACAAACCCCTGGAGAAGGAGCCGAAGCGACCATGCCTGACAAGATCCCATTTTTCACCCTCTTTTCCGCCTGGAGCCCCTCGGCGGAGTTTCGGAGCCTCCTGGGGGAGGCGGCGGTGACCTCCGCCGTCATTGATAAAGGAAGTCGGAGCCTCCAAGCGGAGCTGTCCGGTCCCCGACCCATCCCCGGCGAGATGTTGGACCGGGTGTCGGTGGAGCTGGCGGCGGTCTACGGCCTGAGCGGTGCCCAATTGCGCCTCACTGTGGAGGAACCCGCTCCAGCGGCGGGACCGGAGGACGACCTGCCCCCCTGGGAGGAGGCTCCCCTGCCTACTGAGGCGGATATGCCCCCGGAGGCGGAGGAGGTCCCACCGCCCACGGAGGCCGACCTTCCTCCGGAGGAGCCCGCTCCCGTGGAAGAGATGCCTGCTCCGGAGCCGCCGTCGGTCGCTGCGCCTGCCCTGACCGCTTCTGCGGCGGAGGAGGACCCCATGGAGGTGTTCCGGCGTACTGAGCGCATTCGTCAGGAGGCTTTGAGGAACATCAAGCCGGTGGTGCCCAGTGAGAAGAAGAAGGAAAAGGGGGGCAGCAAGCTCCTCTTTGGCAAGATCACCAAGAAATTTGGCCACATCCCTATGTGCGACATTACCCTGGACACCGAAATGGTGACCATCGAGGGGGATGTCTTTGCCACCGACCATGTGGAGATGAAGAAGCGGGGGGCGTGGATCGTCCGCTTCGATATCACCGACCGGACCAACTCTATCCGGGTGGCCAAATTCCTGGTGGGGGAGGAGGGCAAGGCCCTGGCGGGCGCCCTGAAGGAGGGCCAGCACCTCATTGTCCAGGGCCGGGTGAGCCCCTATCAGGGGGAGCTCCAGATCGAGCCCACCGGCATCGCCGAGGGGGAGCGTCCCCCGGAGCGCACCGACACCGCTCCTGGGAAGAAGCGGGTGGAGCTCCATTTACATACGAAAATGTCCTCTATGGATGCCACCACCGACATTAAGAAGGTGATCCAGCGGGCGGCGGCCTGGGGCCACCCCGCTATCGCCATCACCGACCACGGCGTCTGCCATGACTTCCCCACGGCCTACTCCACCGCCAAGAAGGCGGGCATCAAGATGCTCTTCGGCGTGGAGGCCTACTTCATCAACGACGTGGACGACATGCCCGCCGTCCGGGGAGACCTGGACGCCGATTTTCACGGGGAGTACGTCTGCTTTGACCTGGAGACCACCGGCCTGGACGCCCGTCACGACGTCATCACTGAGATCGGTGCCGTGGTCTATAAGGACGGTAAGGTCACCGACGAGATCTTTTCCACCTTCGTGGACCCGGAGCGGCCCATCCCCTATGAGGTGACTCAGCTCACCGGCATCACCGACGACATGGTGCGGGGCGCTCCCAGCCAGGCCGAGGCCATCCGGCAGTTTCTGGCTTTCGTGAATGGCCGCCCCCTGGCCGCACACAACGCCGGCTTTGACGTGGGCTTCATCGCCGAGGGCTGCCGCCGCATGGGTATCCCCCTGGACGTGACGGCGGTGGACACCCTGCCTCTGGCTCAGGCCCTGCTGCCTCAGCTCTCCAAGCACAAGCTAGACGTGCTGGCCGGCCACCTGGGACTCCCCGCCTTCAATCACCACCGGGCCACCGACGACGCCTCCACCGTGGCCTATATGCTGGTGCCCTTCTTCAAGCGACTGGAGGAGGACCACGATATCCACTCCTTGGGCGCTATCAACCGCTGGGTGGCCGGCCAGAACCAGAAGCGCAAGGGCAAGCGGCGTGCCCGCCACCTCATCGTCCTGGCCCGGAACCAGACGGGGCTGCGCAACCTCTACAAGCTGGTATCCAAGGCCCACCTGGAGCATTTCCAGCGCAAGCAGTACCCGGTGATGCCCAAGAGCCTCATCGACGCCAACCGGGAGGGTCTGCTGATGGGCTCCGCCTGCGAGGCGGGAGAGCTCTTCCAGGCGGTGGCCCGGCGGTCCTCCTGGGCCGAGCTCAAACGTATCGCCTCCTGGTACGACTACCTGGAGATCCAGCCCATCAGCAACAATGCCTTCATGCTCCGTCCCGACAAGACCGGCCGCACCCTGGCCCGGGACGAGGAGGAGTTGCGGGACTTCAACCGCACCATCGTGGAGCTGGGCCGAGAGATGGGCAAGCCGGTGGTGGCCACCGGCGACGTCCACTTCCTGGACCCGGAGGATGAGATCTACCGCCATATCCTCCTCAACACCAAGGGCTTTGAGGACGCCGATTCTCCCAACCCGCTCTATTTCCGCACCACCGACGAGATGCTGAAGGAGTTTTCCTACCTGGGGGAGGAGACTGCCCGGGAGGTAGTGGTGGACAACACTCACCTCATCGCCGCCTGGTGTGGGGATTTGAATCCCCTGCCCAACGGCCTTTTCGCCCCCAAGCTGGAGGACTCAGAGGGAGAGCTCAAGCGCCTGGTGTGGGGCAAGGCCAAGCGCCTCTACGGCGAGGAGCCGCCCCAGATCGTGGTGGACCGCATCGAGACCGAGCTCCACGACATCCTCATGCGCCACTACGACGTCATCTACATGTCGGCCCAGAAGCTGGTCCAGGACTCCCTGGACCACGGCTACCTGGTGGGCTCCCGTGGCTCGGTGGGCTCCTCCATCGTGGCCTTCATGTCGGGCATCACCGAGGTCAACGCCCTGCCGCCCCACTACCGCTGCCCCAACTGCAAGCACGCCGACTTCGAGACGGCCAAGACTCTGGGGGCGGGCTGCGGCGCCGATATGCCCGACGCTGTCTGCCCGGTGTGCGGCACCAAGTACGAAAAGGACGGCTTCAACATCCCCTTCGAGACCTTCCTGGGCTTCGGCGGCGACAAGGTCCCCGATATCGACCTCAACTTCTCCGGCGAGTACCAGTCCAACGCCCACAAGCACACCTTTGAGCTTTTTGGAGAATCCCACGTGTTCCGCGCAGGCACCATCGGCACCGTGGCGGAGAAGACCGCCTTCGGCTACGTGAAGAAGTACATGGAGGAGCGGGGCAAGACGGCCACCAAGGCGGAGATGCTCCGTTTGGCCAAGGGCTGTACCGGGGTCAAGCGGACCACCGGCCAGCACCCTGGCGGCATGGTGGTCATTCCCCAGGACAAGGAGATCTATGACTTCTGTCCGGTCCAGCACCCTGCCGACGACACCGACACCGACATCATCACCACCCACTTCGAATATCACTCCATGGAGTCCAACCTCCTGAAGCTGGACATGCTGGGACACGATGATCCCTCCATGATCCGCATGATGGAGGACCTCACCGGGATGGATGCCAAGACCATCCCCCTGGACGACCCGGATACCCGCTCCATCTTCATCACCTCCAAGGTCCTGGGCTACGAGGACGACAAGATCCTGGGCCCCACCGGCGCCGCCGCCATTCCGGAGTTCGGCACCTCCTTCGTCCGAGGCATGCTGGAGGAGACCAAGCCGGCGGAGTTTGACATCCTGGTGCGGCTCTCCGGCTTCTCCCACGGCACCGACGTGTGGCTGGGCAACGCCCGGGACCTGATCCTCTCCGGCACCGCCACCGTCGGCCAGGCCATCGGCTGCCGCGATGATATCATGATCTATCTCATCTCCTGCGGCATGAACGAGAAGCGGGCCTTCAAAATCATGGAGGCCGTCCGAAAGGGCCGCGGTCTCCCCGAGGGGGCCGAGGACGAGATGCGGGAGCACGGGGTTCCCGACTGGTACATCGGCTCCTGTAAGAAGATCGCCTACCTCTTCCCCAAGGCCCACGCCGTGGCCTACGTGATGATGGCATTCCGTATCGCCTGGTTCAAGGTCCATCGGCCCCTGGCCTTCTACG
Source organism: uncultured Bacilli bacterium (assembly GCA_944332575.1). Taxonomy (GTDB): domain Bacteria; phylum Bacillota_I; class Bacilli_A; order RF39; family UBA660; genus RGIG3091. The sequence goes on from CALVKH010000098.1 coordinate 5,178, forward strand.
CCGCCTACTTCTCCATCCGGGCCAAGGCCTTTGACGCCACCGTCATGTGCCAGGGCCTGGAGCGGGCCAAGGCCAAGATGGACGAGATCCGTGCCAAGGACAAGGATGCCTCCGCCGTGGAGCAGGACATGCTCACCACCCTGGAGGTGGTCTACGAGTTCTATATCCGGGGTTTCACCTTTGAGCCTATGAGCCTCTACCGGTCCGACGCGGTGCGTTTCCAGGTGGACGAGGAGAAAAAGGCCCTCATCCCGCCCTTCATGGCCATCCCCGGCCTGGGCGAGACGGCGGCCGTCTCCATCGTGGAGCAGCGGAAGGGGAAGGAGTACCTCTCCGTGGAGGAGTTCTCCTTTGACTGCCCCAAGGTGACCAAGGCTCACATCGAGCTGCTCAGGACCTGCGGCGCCCTCTCCGGCCTGCCGGACACCAGCCAGATGACCCTCTTTGACGGCTTTTAGGTCTTCTGTGCGGGTGCTTTCCCCTGTCCCTGCGGGGACAGGGGAAAGCTGTTGACTTTAGCGTGGTAACGTGGTACTATACGAAGGTAACTTTTAGAAGAAAGGGGGCTGCCCCTTGTATACCGTCAACAC
>CALVKH010000099.1 GCA_944332575.1 uncultured Bacilli bacterium
TCTACCCCACCCGCACCGACGCCGCCGGCGACGTGCCCACCATCAGCTGCGCCGAGCCCTCCCCCGCCGTGTGCCGCCACAAGACCGCCCGGCCCAAGGCCGTCATCCCCGTCTTCCCCGGCACCAACTGCGAGTACGACACCGCCCGGGCCTGTCTCCGGGCCGGCATCGAGCCGGAGATCGTGGTGGTGCGCAACCTGAGCGCCGACCTCCTCTCCCAGTCCGCCCAGGCCCTGGAGGAGGCCATCCACAGCGCCCAGATGATCGTCCTCCCCGGCGGCTTCTCCGGCGGCGACGAGCCCGACGGCTCCGCCAAGTTCATCTGCTCCTTCTTCCGGAACCCCCGCCTCACCGACGCCGTCCACGACCTGCTCAAAAACCGGGACGGCCTGATGCTGGGCATCTGCAACGGCTTCCAGGCCCTCATCAAGCTGGGGCTGGTGCCCTACGGCGAGATCCGTCCCGCCATGGACGACAAGTGCGCCACCCTCACCTTCAATGACATCGGCCGCCACCAGAGCCGGTACGTCACCACCCGGGTGGCCAGCGTCCGCTCCCCCTGGATGCTCAAGAGCCAGGTGGGCGACCTCCACGCCATCCCCATCTCCCACGGCGAGGGCAAGTTCGTGGCGCCCCAGCCCCTGCTGGACCGCCTCATCGCCAATGGCCAGGTGGCCACCCAGTACGTGGACCTCTCCGGTGTCCCCTCCATGGACATCTCCGCCAACCCCAACGGCTCGGTCTGCGCCATCGAGGGCATTTTCTCCCCCGACGGCCGCGTGTTCGGCAAGATGGGCCACTCCGAGCGCCGTGGCGACTTCCTGGCCAAGAACATCCCCGGCGACAAGTTCCAGCCCATCTTTGAGAGCGGCGCTGCCTACTTCGCATAAGGAGTTTTGCCATGGCCATGGATACGGTACTTACCCCCTCTGAGGCCCTGAAGGCCCTGGAGGACTGCTACGACGCCCTCCTGGAGGCCCTTCCCGACGCCCGGCGGGCGGAGGACACCCGGGGCGCCCTCTCCAACCTCTTCTCCGGCCACAGCTACCACCCCGGCCTGGACGCCCTGATGGACAAATACGTCCCCCTTCTCTCCAACCATGTGGCCGCCCTGGCCCAGGCCGTCCAGGCTCAGCCCGGGCCGGAGTCCCAGGCGGCCGCCCTCCGGGGTCTGGAGCGGCTCCTCTTCTACCCCAAGCCGTCCTCCCCACCGGAGGAGTTCACCCTGGTGGCTCTGGAGGGGCACGGCCTGCCCCTGGCCCCCCTCCTCTCCCCCGACGCCCAGCTGGACCTGGCCCAGCGGTACGCCAAGCAGACCCCGCCCCGGCGGATGATGCCCAACCAGAAAAAGCTGTGGAAGCTCCTGGCCGGGAAATGAACAGAAAAAACGCCCTTTCCGGCGCCATACGGCGCCGGAAAGGGCGTTTTTGTGTCTAAGTCATCCCATGAGCCAGAAGAGGGTGCTGGTGGAGACCGACATGCCCAGCTTTCGCTGGAGGGACAAGGATGCCTCGTTCCCGTCAATGACCTGGCCGAAGGGGATCTGCCCCCGCTCCAGGGCCAGGTTGATGGCCGCCCGCTGGAGGATGGACCCCAGGCCCCGGCGGCGGTAGGCGGGCAGCACCTCCAGCATGCCGATGCTCCCCTCGTCGTGAAAGCCCACGAAGCCGGCGGGCTGTCCATCTACAAAGGCCCCGATGATCCCCCGGTCCACCGCCCGCTCCATGTAGGCCAGATCGGCAAAGGCGTGGCTGTAATGCTCCAGCACCCAGGGCGCCCAGGACCGGTCCAGCAGCCGAAGCTCCCCGCCGAAGGCAGGGACGGACAGGGGCACGTTGTCCAGGTAGGCCGCCGACCAGCAGATCTCCCGCTCCGGCAGTCCAAACCTCGCCCGGGCCAGCTCAAAATACGCCATATCGTGGCCCACAAAGAGGTCGCACCCCGCCGGCACCCGGTCCAGAAAGGTCTCCGCTACGTCCGGCTCCGCCGCCAGCATCCAGGCCCCGCAGCCTGTGTCGTGGAGGAGGACGCCCCCTTCCTCTGCGATCAGAGCGTCGGCGCTGCCCCGGCGGAGGACCTCCAGCATATTGGCGTGGAGGACCCTGTCACGCTCCAACCAGACCCGGGCTTGTTCCATTCTCTCCACAGTCACTTCTCCTCCTCCGCCAGGGGCAGCCGGATCACAAAGCTGGTCCGCTTGCCGTCGCTCTCGGCCCGGATGGTACCGCCGTGGCGCTCCACGATCTCCCGGGCGATGGCCAGCCCCAGACCCGCTCCCCCGGTGCGGGTGGACCGGGCCTGGTCCAGCCGGTAGAATTTTTGAAAGATGTTGGTCAGCTCCTGCTCCGGGATCTCAAGGCCCTGGTTGCGGATGGCGATCTCGGCCCAGCCCTCCCGCTCCGCTGCCTGGATCTCCACCTCGCCTCCAGGTGCGCTGTAGCTCACCGCATTGCGAAGCACGTTGTCAAAGACCCGGGCCAGCTTGTCCGCGTCCCCCCGCACCGTGAGCCGGGGGGCGATGTCGCACTTGCAGGTGAGGTCCTTCTCGGCAAAGGCGGGGTAGAACTCGTCGGAGAGCTGCTCCAGCAGCAGGGAGAGCTGGATCAGTTCCCCCTTCTCTCCCAGGGTGGCGAAGTCCATGCGGGTGATGTCGAAGAACTCCCCAATGAGCTCCCCCAGCCGGTTGGCCTTGTCCAGGGCGATGGCGGTATATTTGGCCCGCTGCTCCGCCGTGAGGCCGGGGTCGTCGTGGAGGAGGTTCAGATACCCCAGCACCGAGGTGAGGGGGGTCTTGAGGTCGTGGGCCAGGAAGGCCACCAGGTCCTGCCGCCGCTGCTCCGCCTCTTTGGCCTGAGCACGGCCGGCGGCCAGGCTGGACTGGATGGCCCTCAGGTCGCGTTCCAGCGGAGAGAGCTCCTTGGGCAGGGAGACCGGCTCTCCCGTCTCATCCACCACCTGGTGTACGGTGGCCCCGATCTGGTCCAGCCACCGTGTGACCTTCCCCAGCACCACATAAAAGGCGCCCAGCAGATAGACCGCCCCCAGGCCGGCCACCCAATAGAGACAGCCCTCCCGGAAGATGCGCTGGTACATCCCCTGGGCGGCCTCCTCTTCCATGCCGAACAGGGCCAGGCACAGCCGCTCCGTCCCCTGGGCCATGGCCTGGCCCCACATGCTGTCGGCCACCCTCCACAGGACCACTGTTATGGCCAGAGCCCCCAGGGCCCCCGCCGCCGCCCGCAGCAGCAGCTTTCCCTTCAGCCGGTCATACCGCCTGTCCATATCATCCCGCCTTTCGCAGTCGTGTCCCCATTATACCCGCTGCCGCCTGCCGAGGCAAGTCCGGTCCCATGGACTGGACTTTTTGCCCCCCTCTGGTGCTTCTTTCCGGTTGACGACCCTCCTCTCCCGTGCTATCATTATAGTACAAATGTTCGATTTCGGAGGGACCCATATGGAGCTCCTGGACAAGCTGACCATCCTGGCTGACGCCGCAAAATATGACGCCGCCTGCACCTCCAGCGGTGTGAACCGGGGCGGGCGGGGCGGCCTTGGCTCTACTCTGCCGGCGGGGTGCTGCCACTCCTTTTCCGCCGACGGCCGGTGCATCTCCCTCTTGAAGGTCCTCATGACCAACCGCTGCCGGTACGACTGCGCCTACTGCGTCAACCGCCGCTCCAACGACGTGCCCCGGGCCACCTTCACCCCCCAGGAGCTGTGCGAGCTCACCCTGGGCTTCTACCGGAGGAACTACATCGAGGGGCTCTTCCTCTCCTCCGCCGTCCTCCGTGACCCGGACTACACCACTGAGCGGATGATCGCCGTCCTTACCCTGCTGCGGGAGGTCCACGGCTTTCAGGGCTACATCCACGCCAAGGCCATCCCCGGCGCAGACCCCCTCCTCACCCGGCGGCTGGGGCTGCTGTGCGACCGGCTGAGCGTCAACATCGAGCTGCCCAGCCAGCGCAGTCTGGCCCTGCTGGCCCCCGACAAGACCAAGGAGGCCATTCTGGCCCCCATGGAGCAGATCCGGGACGGCATTGCCGCCTCCAGGGGTGAGCTGGCCCTGTCCCGGAAGGCGCCCAGATTCGCCCCGGCGGGGCAGTCCACCCAGATGATCGTGGGGGCCACACCGGAGACCGACCTCCAGATCCTGCGGCTGAGCCAGGGGCTTTACCGGCGCTACCGGCTCAAGCGGGTCTTTTACTCGGCCTACATGCCGGTGTCTGATAGCAAGCTCCTCCCCGCCCGGCAGGGGTTCCGGCCGCCCCTCCTCCGGGAGCACCGGCTCTACCAGGCCGACTGGCTGCTGCGGTTCTACCACTTTGACGCCGGGGAGCTGCTGGACGAGGCCCACCCCCACTTCGACCCCCGGCTGGACCCCAAGTGCTGCTGGGCCCTCCGCCACCCGGAGTTCTTTCCCGTGGATGTGAACCGGGCCGACTATGAGGCCCTCCTCCGGGTGCCCGGAATGGGGGTGACCTCCGCCCGCCGGGTGCTGGCCGCCCGCCGGGTGGGCCCCCTCACCTTTGAGGGCCTCAAGACCCTGGGGGTGGTCCTCAAGCGGGCCCAGTACTTCCTCACCTGCTCCGGCCGCGCCGCCCCCGGCGCCGCCCGGCTCCGGCCCGAGGACCTCTTTTTCCGCCTGGCCGACCCCATCCCCGGCGGCGGCACCAAGGTGCTGCCCGGCCAGCTCTCCCTCTTCTCCCCCGCCACCTGAAAGGAGCGTTTTTATGTCCATGTCCCAGCGCCCCCAGTTCGTCTACCTCTACGACGGCACCTTCCCAGGCTTCCTCACCTGCGTCTTTGAGAGCTACGCCAGGGACGAGGAGCCGGCCTGCTTCTC
>CALVKH010000100.1 GCA_944332575.1 uncultured Bacilli bacterium
CTTCTCCTTGTGGGCCACGCCGAAGCGCTGCTCCTCATCCACCACCAGCAGCCCCAGGTCCTTGAACTGGACATCCTTATTAAAGAGACGGTGGGTGCCGATGAGGAGGTCCACCTTGCCCGCCTTCAGGTCCATGAGGGTCTGGCGCATCTGGGCCGGGGTGCGGAACCGGGAGACCACGTCGATCTCCACGGGGAACTTGGCGAACCGCCGCCGGGCGGAGAGGTAGTGCTGCCGGGCCAGGACGGTGGTGGGGGCCAGGATGGCGGCCTGCTTGCCGTCCAGGACGCACTTCATGATGGCCCGGAAGGCCACCTCGGTCTTGCCGTAGCCCACGTCGCCGCAGAGGAGCCGGTCCATGGGCTTGGCCGTCTCCATGTCCCGCTTGATGTCCTGGATGCACCGGAGCTGGTCGTCGGTCTCGGTGTACTCGAACTGGTCCTCAAACTCCCGCATCCAGGGGGAGTCGGGGGCAAAGGCGTAGCCGGGCAGCCGCTCCCGCTGGGCGTAGAGCTGGATGAGGCCCTTGGCCAGGTCCTGGACCGCCTTTTTGGCCCGGGTCTTGGTCTTTTCCCAGTCGGTGCCCCCCAGCTTGTTGAGCTTTTTGTGCTCGGTGTCGTCGCCGGAGCCGATATACTTGCTCACCAGGTCCAGCTGGGTGGCGGGGACGTAGAGGGTGTCGGTACCGGCGTAGGCGATCTTGACATAGTCCTTCTGCACCCCGTCGGTGCTCATCTTCACCATGCCCACATAGCGGCCGATGCCATGGTGCTCGTGGACCACCAGGTCGCCGGGGGAGAGGTCGGCATAGGAGGCCAGCTTCTGTCGGCTGGAGTCACGCTTGGCCCGGACCTTCCGGGTGGGGACGGCGCGGCCCTCGGTGAGCACCGCGGCGGCGGCGCCGGGGTACTCGAAGCCGGCGGAGAGGCCGCCCAGGCAGATGACGGCCTTGCCGGGGCCGGGGAGCTCGTGGAGCTGGAAGTCCACGGCGGTGCGGACCTTCTTCTCCCGGAGCATGGCCTGGAGATCCAGGCACCGGCGCTCGGCGGAGGCCAGGACAACGGTGGCGAAGCCCGCCTTCTGGTAGTGCTCCAGGTCGGCGGCGGCGGTCTCCAGGCTGGCGCCGTAGGAGGGGAGCTGCTTGGTGAGCACGTCCAGCAGGGTCCTGGGCCGCAGGGGGTAGGTGTTGGAGGTGAAGGTGTCCAGGAAGACCACGGGGTAGTCGGAGAGGCGGGCCATCAGCTCCTCAAAGGTGCGGACGAACCGGGCGACCTGTCCCGCCACCAGCCCGGATTCCAGCAGGGTCTTGACGTCCTCCTCCATGCGCCAGAGGTAGTTCCTGGCCCGTTCCGCCACCCGGGGGCTCTCGGCCAGGCACACCACCGCGTCCTCGGGCAGGTAGTCCGCCGCCGTGGCCAGCTCGGGGTAGATGAGGGCCAGATAGCGGTCCGTGGCGGGGAAGGAGAGGCCCTGGGAGAGCCGCTCCCGGTCCTGGGAGAGGGTGGTGAGGAGGGCGGTGTGGTCCCCCTTGGAGCCCTTTACCTGGGAAATGAGGCCGTCCATAGCCTCGGTGAGACCCGCATAGCCGCCGGGAGCAAGCTGGGGCAGCACCTCGGCCACCGGCAGGATGTCGCAGACCTGGCGGTTCTCCACCCGGCGCTGGGTGGAGGGGTCGAAGGTGCCCATGGCATCGATCTCGTCCCCGAAGAACTCGCAGCGGATGGGTTCGGCGCAGGCGGGGGAGAAGAGGTCCAGGATGCCGCCGCGGAGGGCGAACTGACCCACGCCCTCCACCTGGTCGCAGCGGACGTAGCCGGCGGCGGTGAGGGTCTCGGCCAGCTCATTGAGGTCGTGGACCTCCCCCACCCGCAGGGTGTGGACGGTCTGGAGGAGGAGGTGCTTGGGCAGGGTCCGCTGGAGGAGGGCCTCCGGGGTGGTGACCACCAGAGGCGGCTCGTCCTGGGCCAGGGTGCGGAGGGCGGCCAGGCGCCGGTGCTCCCACTGGCGGGAGACCACGGCGGCGTCGTGGAAGGTGAACTCCCGGCTGGGCAGGGTGAGGACGGCCTCGCCGGTAAAGGCGTGCAGGTCCTCGGCCAGGCGCTGGGCCTCCCCCTCGTCGGGGCACACCACCACCACCGGGCGGCCGGCCTTGGTCCGGAGCCCGGCGGCAAAATGGGCGCGGTGGACCGCCGCCAGGCCGGACACGGCCGCCGGGCAGGCGCCCGAGTCCAGGGCGGTGAGCAGGGAGCCGAATTCGGGCACCCGGTCTAGGATGTGGAGAAGCTCTTTCATGGCGGCGCTCCTTCTGGAAGATAGAGGGGGATCAGCGGACGGAGGCGGGGATGGGGGCGCGTTTGCCCAGCAGGGCGGGACAGCGGCGCTCCAGGAGCCGGACGAAGGGGAGGGGCACCAGCCACAGGCCCAGCAGGTGGACCAGCAGCAGGGGCAGGCCCGAGACGGGCCACACCGCGCGCACGGCATAATGGGCCACGTTGGAGCCCAGCCAGCCCACGGCGTAGTAGGCGGCGCTCTCCCGGCCGATGGTGAGGAGGGGACGGATGGGGGGCAGCTTCCGGCACAGCAGCAGGCAGAAGGCCACCCCGCAGACCCCGGCGGCATAGGCGGTGAAAGGCTCGTTGAGGAGCCTCAGGTTGTAGTCGATGTGGGTGGAGCCGAACCGGGCGTTGACGGCGGTGAACAGGAGATTGGCGGCCAGGAGCCCCAGAGTCAGCGCCCAGTAGGGACCGCTCCGGCGGAAGGGGGCTGCCAGCCGGTCCTGATTCCGGCGGAACAGCAGGCCCAGGGACAGGTAGGGCAGAAGGAGGGCGGCGGCGTCGGCCCGCCAGGGGAGTCTGGGGCCGCCCAGACCGGCGTATGCCCAGGCCAGAGCGGCCAGGCCGAAGGTCACGGCCAGCAGGGGGAGGGGGCGCTCCCGGGTGAGGCGTATGGCCAGAGCAAAGAGACATTCGGCCACAAAAAGACCCATGAAAAACCAGGCGGTGCCGCTCCAGGGCGTACCCGGCCACTGGAGTAGGATGCCCAGCAGAGGCTGGAAATCCACGGCCACGCTGGAGCCGATGGCCCGGACGGCGTTCCAGAGCCACATGCCCAGGCTGTAAGAGAGGTAGGGCATGAGGATGGGAAAGGCCTTGTGGCGGATGGTGTCCGCCACGCCGCCGGGACGCAGGGAGAAAAAGTAGCCGCTGAGAAAGAAAAAGAGGGGCATGTGGAAGGAGTAGATCCAGATCCCCCAGCGATCCGGGGGGATGGCGGAGTGGCCCACCGCCATCAGGAGGATTCCGATCCCCTTGGCCATATCCGCCCAGTCAAGGCGCTGGGGGACTTTGGGCGCCTTCTTTTTCCGGCGGCTCATCCGTTGTACCGGTTCATGGCCTTGTCCACGCCCTCACGGATGAGACATTCGGCGGCGTCGGCGGCCCGCTTGACCGCCTCCTCCACCGCCTTCTTGTCCTCGCCCTGGAACTTGCCCAGGACCCAGTCGGCCATGTCGTAGTCGGGGTGGGGCTTCTGGCCCACCCCCAGCCGGATACGGGGGAACTGGTCGGTGCCCAGGTGGGCGATGATGTTTTTGAGGCCGTTGTGGCCGCCGGCGGAGCCGGACCGGCGCACCCGGATCTTGCCCGGGGCCAGGGACACCTCGTCGGAGATCACCAGGACATGCTCCGGCGGGATCTTGTAGAAGGCGGCGGCCTCGTGGACGGCCTCGCCGGACAGGTTCATATAGGTCACCGGCTTCATGAGGAGGACCTTCTCGTCGCCGATGGTGACGGTGTTGGTGAGGGCCCGGAACTTCAGGCGCTGGACGGGGATGTTGTGGCGCTCGGCCAGCTCGTCGGCCACCATAAAGCCGGCGTTGTGGCG
>CALVKH010000101.1 GCA_944332575.1 uncultured Bacilli bacterium
GCGGCCTCCACGCTCCAGGGGTGGCCGGGGGTGGGATACTGGATGTCCGGTGCGTCAAAGCAGGTGAGGATCTTCACTACTCCGGGTACCTTTTGGGCCTCGGTGAGGTCCATCTCCTTCACCACGCCGTTTGCGATGGTGCTGTGGAGGATTCTGGCCACCAGCACCCCCTGGCCCCGGAGATCGTCGGTATATTTCGCCCGGCCGGTCACCTTGTCCAAGGCGTCCACCCGGTGGATACTTCTTCCAATTTCCACAAAAGTACACCTCCTATCATGGGCATTATATCTCAATTCCAACAAAAAAGAAAGAGGAAAGGCGCAATCGCCCTCCCTCTTTGGAAGTAAATCGCAGTATGAGTCCTCCGCAGAGCGCCTCGCAGAGTTCTGCCGTCCGCAGACGGCAGAATCAAGTGAAGTCTGTTTTTCCCCGGGACATGTGCCTGGGGAAAAACACTTCTCAGCCCGCAAACGTGCGAGCGCAGCGAGTGCGCTGCAGCGGGCTGCAGCCCTTTCGAGAACATGCTTGCATGTTCGAGAATTACCCGATGGTGGTGCCCGCCTGACCCCGGAGGGCGTCGGCGGCGTGGGAGAGGTCGGTAATGACGCAGCGTCGGCCCGGTCCCGACTGGGCAAACTCCGCCCCGGCGGCCACCTTGGGTCCCATGGACCCGGCGGCGAACTCCCCCCGGGCCAGATACTCCCGGGCCACCGGCACCGTCATGTGGGTGAGCTGGCGCTGGTTGGGCTTTCCGTAGTGGACGGCCACCCCGGCCACGCCGGTGAGGATGAGGAGGACCTGGGCGTCCAGCTCCCGGGCCAGCAGGGCGGCGGTGAAGTCCTTGTCCACCACGGCCCCCACCCCTTTGAGGGCGTTCCCCTGGGCCGCCACGGGGATGCCGCCCCCGCCGCCGGCCACCACCACGGTGCCGTGGTCCAGCAGGGTGCGGATGCTCTCCAGCTCCACCACCCGCTTGGGGCGGGGGGAGGCCACCGCCCGCCGCCAGCCCCGGCCGGCGTCCTCCATCACCGGGTTCCCCCGGCGCTCCATCTCTTTGGCCTCAGCCTCGGTGAGGAATGTGCCGACGGGCTTGTCGGGATGGTCAAAGGCGGGGTCCGCCGGGTCCACCTCCACCTGGGTGAGGAGGGTGACCACCGGCCGGTGCAGGCCCCGGCGGAGGAGCTCCTCCCCCAGGGCGTTCTGGAGGTCGTAGCCAATGTAGCCCTGGGCCATGGCGGTACACACCGACAGGGGTGCCATGGGGTGGTCGGGGTCGGTGCGGGAGAGTCCGGTCATGGCGGCGCTGATGAGGCCGATCTGGGGTCCGCTGCCGTGGACCAGCACCACCTGGTCGCCCCCCTGGATGAGCCCGGCGAGCACTCTGGCGGTCTCCTCCGCCGCCCGGCGCTGCTCCGGCAGGGTCTCCCCCAGCGCGTTGCCCCCGATGGCGGCCACGATCCGTCTGCCCATGGCTGTCTCCCCCTTTCCACTGTCGTTCTTACTCCCATCATACCACGCCCCGCCGCCTTGTCAATGTTTTTCCGCCGCCGTCCAAAGTTTGACCTTTCCCCTTGATTTCTCCCCTTGGTATGTTATGATGGAGTCACCAACATCACCCGGGACGGCCGGCAGCCGCCCACGACGAAGGAGGCTTTTTGCTATGATCGATCTGACCCTCCACCCCGACGCCCTGGCCCGGAACATCCAGAAAGCCCGGGAGAACAGGGTGGTCATCCCCACCTACCAGCAGATGAAGCACCCGGAGACCGTGCCCGGCAAGATCCAGGACCGGCTGCGCCACGTGGGCCTGTGGGATGTGGACCCCCTCAACCTCTTCCGCATCACCTGGAAGAACGAGGCCAAGGCCACCGGCGGCCTCTACCAGGCCGTGCCCAACTACATCGAGCTGCCCTCCGCCCTCACCGGCGTCCCCGCCCGCATCGTGTGCCTGGTGGGCAAGTGGTTCCCCACCGGCTGCCACAAGGTGGGCGCCTCCTACGGCTGCCTGGTCCCCCGACTGGTCACCGGCCAGTTCGACGCCACCGCCGACCACGCCGTCTGGCCCTCCACCGGCAACTACTGCCGGGGCGGCGCCTTCAACTCCAAGCTGCTGGCGGTGGACTCGGTGGCCATCCTCCCCGAGGGCATGAGCCGGGAGCGCTTCGACTGGCTCAAGTCCATCGCCGGTGAGGTCATCGCTACTCCCGGCTGTGAGTCCAACGTGAAGGAGATCTTCGACAAGGCCAACGAGCTCAAGCAGCAGCCCCACATGATGGTTTTCAACCAGTTCGAGGAGATGGGCAACCACCTCTGGCACTATCAGGTCACCGGCGACGCCATTGCCACCGTCTTTGAACACCTGAAAGGCCCCGGCGACCACATGGCGGGGGCCTGCTTCACCTCCGGCTCCGCCGGCACCATCGGCTGCGGCGACTACCTCAAGGAGGTCTACCCCGCCATGAAGCTGGCCGTGGGCGAGGCCCTCCAGTGCCCCACCCTCCTCAACAACGGCTTCGGCGGCCACCGCATCGAGGGCATCGGCGACAAGCACGTGCCCTGGATCCACGACGTGAAGAACACCGACATGGTCATCGCCATCGACGACGAGGACTCCCAGCGGCTGCTGCGCCTCTTCAACGACCCCGCCGGTCTCCGCTACCTCAAGGAAGAGGCCGGGGTGGACGACGAGACCATCTCCAAGCTGTCCTGGCTGGGCATCAGCGGCATTGCCAATGTGCTCTGCTGCATCAAGATGGCCAAGTACTATGAGTTCACCGGCAAGGACCTGGTCTTCACCGTCCTCACCGACTCCGCCGACATGTACGGCTCCCGCATCCAGGAGCTGGCCGAGGAGTACGGACCCTACGACGCCAAGGCGGCGGCGGTGGACCACAACCTCCACATGCTGGGCCTGCGGACCGACTCCATGGAGGAGCTCACCTATCCCGCCCGCAAGCGGGTCCACAACCTCAAATACTACACCTGGGTGGAGCAGCAGGGCCGCACCGTGGAGGAGCTGGACGCCCTCTGGTACGACACCGAGCACACCTG
>CALVKH010000102.1 GCA_944332575.1 uncultured Bacilli bacterium
GGACCGCCCACGGGGATACAGCCCGTGGGGCGCGGGCAATATTATATACCATATCCGTCGGCCTGGCAATCGCCGCCGGCTTTTCCCGGGCTTGACCAGCCGGGCGGCCCACGGTATACTGATGGAAAGAAAAGGAGGTCTTGCACATGCCGGAACGTGTCTCCCTGCCGCTTTTGTGCGCCGGACTGCTGCTTCTGGCCGGGTGCGGCGGCGCCCCCGCCGCCACGTCCGCCCCCGTCTCCTCGCCGCCGGTGGAGACGGTGCAGGCCGCGCCGTCGCCCTCACCGACGCCCGCGGCCACGCCCACTCCAACGCCGACGCCCACCCCTGAGCCCGTGGAGACCGCCGCCGCGGCGGAGACGGAGCTGCCCGCCGAGACCCCGGCGGAGGAGGACGTCTGGACCGCCCTGGACACCGGCGCCTCCTTCGGCCGGGCCTCCGGCACCGGCGGCGCCCTGGTGGTATCCGATATTCAGGCAGATGAGGACGGCCTCACCGTCACCCTGGCCCCTCTGCCCAACGAGGCCGACGTCACCGCCTTCCAGGAGGCGGAGGAGGCCCTCCCCGCCGGCACCGTGGACTACTGGTCTGACGCCGGGGCCCTGGTGCTCAAGCTGGAGAACACGGTGCTCTCCAGCGGTGAGATCGGCGGCGACGACTGGCTCCACGACTTTCTCCGGGAGCAGGGGCTGGAGTACCCCATGAGCACCCCCACCGGCGCTGTTCCCGGGAGCTGCCCGGACTTTGAGAAGGCTGCCATCTCCTCCGACGGCACCAATACCACCATTTCCCTCCTCCCCCTCGGCGGCATGACCGAGTACCAGGTCACCTCCCTGGGGGTGGACGGACTCACCGTCTCCTTCCGCCTGGCCCTGCGCTGAGGGCCGCCGATCACAGGCGCAAAAAAGCCCGCCTTTCGGCGGGCTTTTTTCTATGGTCCGGGGATCTCTTACTTCACGCCGTCCTTGAACATCTGGATGGCGGTGTCGTTGTCGCCGGAGATGATGAGCATGATGTAGTCGCCGCTGGTGACGATCTGGCCGTTCTTGGCCCGCTCCAGGGGCTCGGGCAGGTACTGCTCAAAGTTCTGCTGGGTGAGGGCGCGCTGGGCCTCCAGGGCGGCCTTGGCGTCGTCCATCTTGCCGTCGGCCACCTTGCCGATGACAATGGTGTCGGCGCTGACGATCATGGGGAAGAAGCCGATGGCCTCGGTAAAGCAGTCGGCGGGGATGTTATAGCTCTCCTCCATACCGGCGGCATCCAGCTTGATGGACGCCCCCATCTCCACCTTGTCGATGATGCTCCGGGCCAGGCTCACCAGCTCATCCCCGTTGGGGGTGGTGATGGTGACGTCGCTGCCCTTGACCTGGGCGGAGTAGCCGTCCAGCTTGCTCAGGAGAGAGGCGGGCACGTAGGTGGTACCCTGGACAAAGGTGGCCTTCATGTTGGAGAGGGTCTCGCCGTTGACCTCGATGGCGCCGGTGGCGCAGTCCACATAGATGCTGTTGCCGTCCAGGGAGAAGAAGGACCGGTTCTCGTCGGCGTACCAGTCGGCGAAGCCGTAGTCGGCCTCGGCCACGGTGCGCAGAGGGATGACAGAGCCGACGGGGGCGTCGGGCAGCTTGGAGGTATCCAGTTTGGTGCCGTTGAGGGTGATGGTGCCGGAGTAGGCCAGGGCGGAGGCGCCCAGAGAGAGGGTAAGGGTCATAGCCACAGCGGCGGTGAGCATTCGCTTCATAAGATGTGCGCTCCTTTTCCTTTTAAAGTTCATACAGCACTCTTAGACGGCACCGCAAAAGGAAAGTTCCCGTTTTTCAGGAAATCGCACCGAAATTTTGGAAGGGGAAAATCACCGCCACCGCCTGGCCCAGGATGTACGCCTCCTCCACCGCCCCCAGGGCCGGGTTCCGGCTGTCGTTGGAGATGTTGCGGTTGTCCCCGATGACAAAGACGCTGCCCTCCGGGACGGTGAGGGTGGTGACGCTCTGCCAGCTCTGCTGGACCATGGGCTCCAGGATGTAGTCCTCGTTGAGGACCGTCCCGTCCACCGCCACAGTACCGGCGGCGTAGTCGATCTCCACGGTCTGCCCGCCCACGGCGATGACCCGTTTGACGATGGGGCCGGTCACATTTTCAAAGTCCTTTCGGAGGACCACCACGTCCCCCGGCTCCGGGGTATAGCCAACCTGCCGGACCAGCATGAGCTCCCGGTCCAGGAGGGTTGGCATCATGGAGTCCCCGTCCACCATCACAGGCCGCCCCAGGAACACGAAGAGCAGCACCAGGGCCACGATGGCGACCACAAAGGTCTGGAGCCAGACGTGGGCCTCCCGGGCGGCGGCAGCCGACCGCTGATCCATAAAAGCACACTCCTTTAAAAATGCCGCTGCCTTTTTGGAAGGCAGCGGCATCTGGTTATTTGGCGTATTCGATGACCTTGGTCTCGCGGAGCACGTGGACCTTGATCTGTCCGGGGTACTCCAGCTCCTCCTCGATCTTCTTGGCGATGTCCCGGGCCAGCAGGACCATCTGGTCCTCGGAGACCTGCTCCGGCTTGACCATGACCCGGACCTCGCGGCCGGCCTGGATGGCGAAGGACTTCTCCACACCGGGGAAGGAGGAGGTGACCTCCTCCAGCTTCTCCAGGCGCTTGATATAGTTCTCCAGGTTCTCCCGCCGGGCGCCGGGCCGGGCGGCGGAGATGGCGTCGGCCGCCTGGACCAGGCAGGCCACCACGGTGCGGGGCTCCACGTCGTTGTGGTGGGCCTCGATGGCGTGGATGACGGCCTCAGACTCCTTGTACTTCCGGGCCAGCTCCACGCCGATCTGGACGTGGGAGCCCTCCACCTCGTGGTCGATGGCCTTGCCCAGGTCGTGGAGCAGGCCGGCCCGCTTGGCCTCGGCCACGTT